>NZ_JBSXMU010000002.1:0-165196 GCF_054073225.1 Teichococcus aerofrigidensis | reverse complement strand
CCCTCCCCGTCGCCCTCTACGACATGGACACCTACTACCAGACCGTCAGGTCCAAGTGGTTCGGTACGGGCGATTACAGCAAGGAAGCACCCTGACCATGGCGCAGCCGCCCTCCCGGCTGGATCCGCATGAGCCTTCCATGGAGGAGATTCTGGCGTCGATCCGCAGCATCCTGAATGAGGAGGAGCTGAAGGCTCCGTCCTCCACACCCGACCCGGACGCACCGCTCGAACTGACGGAATCGATGCTGATCGAGACGCTGTCGGCCAGGATGCCGCCCGAGGCCGCCCAGCCCGCCACGCCTCCGCCGGTGGTGGCCCTGCCGGACGGTCCTCCACAGCCGCAGCCGCAGCCGCAGGCCCCGGAATCCGGGAAGCGGGATTCCCTCCTGGACCCCCTCGCCAGCGCCGCCGCGGCGGCCGCGCTGGGGCAGCTGGCCCAGGCCGTGGCCCGCGAGCGTCGGGCGCCCGTCCACCGGGTTCCCGGCCCCAGCATCGAGGACGTGGTCCGCGAGGAGATGCGACCGCTGCTCAAGGCCTGGCTCGACCAGCATCTTCCCGGCATGGTCGAGCGCCTGGTCCGGGCCGAGATCGAGCGGGTCATGAACCGCTCGGAGGGCTGAGCGGCGGGAGAGGGCCTGATCCGCCGTGACGCCCTCTTGACGAGGGCGGCGGCGCCGCCCAAGCGTGCCTTCATGCTCGACAAGACCCTCTCGCCCGCCAGCTTCGAACAGCGCATCTATGAAGGCTGGGAAGCCTCGGGCGCCTTCGGCGCCGATCCCGGCAGCGCGGCGCCGCCCTTCACCATCATGATCCCGCCACCCAACGTGACGGGCAGCCTGCATATCGGCCATGCGCTGACCTTCACGATCCAGGACATCCTGGTCCGCTGGCGGCGCATGCAGGGCCGCGACACCCTGTGGCAGCCGGGCACCGACCATGCCGGGATCGCCACACAGATGGTCGTGGAGCGGCTTCTGGCAGGGCAGGGGGTCGACCGCCGGGAGATCGGTCGCGACCGCTTCCTGGACCATGTCTGGGAATGGAAGGGGCAGTCCGGCGGCAATATCACCCGCCAGCTTCGCCGCCTCGGCGCCAGTCTGGACTGGCCGCGCGAGCGTTTCACCATGGATGCCGGGCTTTCCGAGGCGGTGCGGAAGGTCTTCGTCACCCTGCACCGGCAGGGGCTGATCTATCGCGACCGACGGCTGGTCAACTGGGATCCGAAGTTTCAGACCGCGATCTCCGACCTGGAGGTCGAGAGCCGCGAGGTGAAGGGGAGCCTCTGGCACCTCCGCTATCCCATCGAGGGCGAGCCCGGCCGCTTCATCACGGTGGCCACGACCCGGCCGGAAACCATGCTGGGCGATACGGCCGTGGCGGTGCATCCGGAGGATGCGCGCTTCCGCGATCTCGTCGGCCGCCACGCCATCCTGCCCCTGGTCGGCCGCCGCATCCCGATCGTCGCGGATGAGTATTCCGATCCGGAGAAGGGATCGGGCGCGGTGAAGATCACGCCCGCGCATGACTTCAACGATTTCGCCGTGGGCAAGCGGCACGGCCTGCCGCTGCCTTCCGTGCTCGATGCCGATGGCAGGATCACGCTGGAGGAGATCGAGGGCGATCTCGCGGCGGTCGAGAACCTGGCCGATCCGGGCTTCGTCCGCGGACTCGTGGGCCAGGACCGCTTCGTCGCGCGGAAGGCCATCGTGGCCGAGTTAGAGCGCCTGGAGTTGGTCGCAGCCATCGAGCCGCATCTCCACGCGGTGCCGCACGGCGACCGGTCGGGCGTCCCGATCGAGCCGCGGCTGACGCTGCAATGGTATTGCGATGCGGCGACCCTGGCGCAGCCGGCGATCAAGGCCGTCGAGAGCGGCCAGACGGTTTTCGTGCCGCGGCACTTCGAGAACGTCTTCTTCAGCTGGATGCGGGACATCCAGCCCTGGTGCGTCAGCCGGCAGCTGTGGTGGGGGCACCAGATCCCGGCCTGGTACGCGCCGGACGGCAGCACCTTCGTCGCCGAGACGGAGGAGGAGGCCCTGGCGGAGGCCCGCGCGAAGCTCGGGCCCGAGGTGACGCTGCAACGCGACCCCGATGTGCTGGACACCTGGTTCAGCTCCGCCCTCTGGCCCTTCAGCACCCTCGGCTGGCCGCAGCAGACGCCGGAGCTGGCCAAGTACTATCCCGGCGACGTGCTGGTCACGGGCTGGGACATCATCTTCTTCTGGGTCGCCCGGATGATGATGATGGGGCACCACTTCATGGGCGATGTGCCGTTCCGCACGGTCTACATCCATGGCCTCGTCCGCGACGAGAAGGGCCAGAAGATGTCGAAGTCGAAAGGCAACGTCATCGACCCGCTCGAGCTGGTGGAGAAGTACGGCACCGATGCGCTGCGCTTCACCATCGCCTCGCTCGCGACACCTGGCCGCGACGTCAAGCTCGGCCCGAAGCGGGTGGAGGACTACCGCAGCTTCGGCACCAAGCTCTGGAACGCCGCCCGCTTCTGCGAGATGAACGGCATCGGCCCCGATCCGGCCTTCGACCCCGCTACGGTCACCACGCCGCTGGGCCGCTGGCTGCTGAGCACCGCCGATGCCGCCGTGGCCGAGGCGACCGCCGCCCTGGAGGCCTTCCGCACGGATGACTATGCCTCGGCCTGCTACCGCTTCGTCTGGGGCAGCTTCTGCGACTGGTTCCTGGAGTTCGCCAAGCCGGCCCTGAACGGACCCGACGGGCCGGAGAAGACCGAGATCAAGGGCGTCGCGCAGCATGTGCTGGGCCTGATCCTGAAGCTTCTGCATCCGGTCATGCCTTATGTGACCGAGGAACTGTGGGACCGCTTCGGCTACGGCCCCGACTATAGCCTGATCCGGCAGGAATGGCCGCGTCCGGCCGTGGTGGCCGGGGCGGAGGCGGCGAAGGCGGAGCTCGACTGGGTCATCCGCCTGATCACCGAGGTCCGCGGCGTGCGGGCCGAGATGAATGTGCCGCCCTCGGTCACCGTGCCGTTGCTGGTCTCCGGCGCCTCGGCGGCGACCCTGTCGCGCGCGGATCGTTGGCTCGACGTCATACGCCGGCTGGCCAGGGCCACGGAGATCCGGCCGCTGGAGGGGGAGGCGCCCAGGGGCGTCGCGCAGATCGTGGTCGATGAGGCGACCATCCTGCTGCCCCTGGCCGATGTCATCGATATCGCCGCCGAGCGGGGCCGCCTCGCCAAGGAGAGGGCCCGCCTGGAAGGCGACGCTGACAAGGTCGCGGCGAAGCTGGCGAACCAGGATTTCGTCTCGCGCGCCAAGCCCGAGGTGGTGGAGGAGAACCGCGAGCGACTGGCCACGGCGAAGGCCGAGATTGCCCGGCTGGACGCGGCCCTGGCCCGCATAGGAGACTGAGACGGCGCGGCCGCCAGGGAGGCCCCGGCTTCGCGGACTTCCCTGGACCATGCCGGAAGGGGATGTCCCCCTGCACCGCCGGACTACCGATAAGTCTCTGATAAACCTATCGGGGTTTGAGACCGCAGTTGCCACAGAAAGACGGCTGCGCGATACCTCGCAGGGGATGAAACGGAAGGAAGGCGCTGCACATGGCTGAGGATATCTGGGACAAGTCGCGCCTGCCGAGCCGCCATGTCACCGTGGGTCCGGAGCGGGCGCCGCACCGTTCCTACTATTACGCCATGGGAATGACCGAGGAGGAGATCGCCCAGCCGCTGGTGGGCGTGGCGACCTGCTGGAACGAGGCCGCCCCCTGCAACATCGCGCTCAGCCGCCAGGCGCAGAGCGTCAAGACGGGGGTCAAGGAGGGCAGGGGCACGCCGCGCGAGTTCACCACCATCACGGTGACGGACGGCATCGCCATGGGCCACCAGGGGATGAAATCCTCCCTGGCGAGCCGGGACGCCATCGCCGACACGGTGGAATTGACGATTCGCGGCCACTGCTATGACGCGCTGGTCGGCCTGGCGGGATGCGACAAGTCGTTGCCCGGCATGATGATGGCCATGCTGCGCCTCAATGTTCCCAGCGTCTTCATGTATGGCGGCTCCATCCTTCCCGGGCGCTTCAAGGACCGCGACGTGACCGTTGTGGATGTCTTCGAGGCGGTCGGGCAGCATGCGGCAGGCAATATGTCGGACGAGGACCTCCATGCCCTGGAGTGCGTCGCCTGCCCTTCCGCCGGCGCCTGTGGCGGCCAGTTCACCGCCAACACCATGGCCACCGTCTCGGAGGCCATCGGGCTGGCGCTGCCGGGCTCGGCGGGGGCGCCCGCGCCTTACGAGGAGCGCGATCGCTGGGCGGTGGAATCCGGCAAGGCGGTCATGGAGCTTCTGCGGCGCAACATCCGCCCCCGCGATATCGTGACGCTGAAGGCGCTCGAGAACGCCGCGGTGGTGGTGGGCGCCACGGGGGGGTCAACCAATGCGGGGCTGCATCTGCCTGCCATCGCCCATGAGGCCGGCATTCGCTTCACCCTGGACGACGTGGCCGCCATCATGCGCCGCACCCCCTACATCGCCGACCTGAAGCCGGGCGGGAAGTATGTCGCCCTCGACGTCCATCGCGTCGGCGGCATTCCGGTGATTATCAAGGCCCTGCTGGATGCCGGCCTGCTGCACGGCGATTGCCTGACGGTGACCGGCCGGACGCTGGCGGAGAACCATGCCGACGTCGTCTTCCCGACCGATCAGGACGTCATCCACCCGGTGTCGCGCGCCATCACGCCCACCGGCGGCGTGGTCGGGCTGAAGGGCAACCTCGCGCCGGAGGGCGCGATCGTGAAGGTCGCCGGCATGAAGAGCCAGCGCTTCGAAGGGGCGGCCCTGTGCTTCGACTGCGAGGAGGACGCCTTCAAGGCTGTGGACCAGCGGGCCTATAAGGCCGGCGACGTGATCGTCATCCGCTACGAAGGCCCCAAGGGCGGGCCGGGGATGCGCGAGATGCTCTCCACCACCGCCGCCATCTATGGCCAGGGCATGGGAGAGGCGGTCGCCCTCATCACCGACGGTCGCTTCTCGGGGGCCACGCGCGGCTTCTGCGTCGGCCATGTCGGCCCGGAGGCGGCGGTGGGCGGGCCCATCGCGCTGCTTCGCGATGGCGATCCCATCGTCATCGACGCCGAGAAGGGCAGCATCGACGTGCTGATCTCCGAGGACGAGATGGCCCGGCGGAAGGCCGCCTGGACGCCGCGGGGCACCGACTACAATTCCGGAGCCTTGTGGAAATACGCGCAGATGGTGGGACCGGCGCACCTTGGCGCGGTGACCCATCCGGGCGGGGCGGCGGAAACGCACAGCTACCCGGATCTTTGAATCGCCGGAGCGGCAGTCGATGGCAGGCGGGCGGGATTTCAGGGCGACAAGGGCGGGAGGCTTGGTCCTCCTGCTCGCCGTGCTGGGCGGATGCACCATACAGCCGGTGATCAATCTGCCCCCGCCGCCCCTCTACTACGAATATTACGAGCCGCTTCCGGCGCCCCATATCCCGCCATACCCACCCAACGAGCGGCGCTATCCGATGGGCGTCCAGCCGGAGAATGCCATCCGATGATGGCTTCGCCCTAGCCGATCTCCAGAACGAGGGGGGTGTGGTCGGAGGGCTGTTCCTGCGCCCTTGGCCCGACATCGACCCAGACCCTGCCGACTTTCTCCATGAGGTCGGGCGAGAGCATGGCGTGGTCGATCCTCAGCCCCCTGTTCCCCTCGAAGGCGGGGCCGTAGTCCCAGTAGGTATAGAGCCGCTCACCCGGATGCAGCGCCCGAAGGGCGTCGGTCATCCCGAGGTACTCCAGAGCGCGAAAGGCCTGGCGCGTCTCGGGCCGGACCAGGGCGTCGCTGGCGGGCAGGGCGCCCGGCGCCAGGTCCAGTTCGGTCGGGCAGACATTGAAGTCACCGAGAATGGCGAAGGGCAGGAAGGCATCGAGCCGCGCCCTGGCCAGGGCGCGGAGCCGCTCCATCCAGCGCAGCTTGTAGGCATAGCCCTCTGCCCCGCCGGAATTGCCATTGGGCAGGTAGATCCCCGCCAGGCGGAGCCCTTCCACCGCGACCTCGAGATAGCGGGCATGGCTGTCCTCCTCGCCCGGCAGGCTCTCGCCGAGAATTTCGAAGGGCAGGCGGCTCAGGATGGCGACCCCGTTGCGGCCCCCGGTCTGCCCCACCGCATGGCTCCGGTAGCCCGCCTCCTCGAACGCCGCCGCGGGGAACTCATGCGTCTGGCACTTCAGTTCCTGAAGAAACACCACGTCGGGCCGGACCGCTTCCAGAAAGCGCAGCACATGCGGCACCCGCTTGCGGACCGAATTCACGTTGAAGCTGGCGAGCAGCACCGGGCGGGCCGCTCAACCCAGCGAGAAGGAAACGCCGCAGCCGCAGCCGGAGGCCGCCTGCGGGTTGCTCACCACGAAATGCGCGCCGATCAGCTCATCGGCCCAGTCCAGCTGCGCCCCCCGCAGCAGATCGAGGCTCACGGGATCGATCGCGACACGCCGCCCGGCATCCTCAAGGACGAGGTCGTCCGCCGCCACCGCGTCATCCAGCGCGAAGGAGTACTGGAAGCCGGAGCAGCCGCCGGCCAGCACGGCAAGGCGCAGCACGGCGCCGGGGCGACCTTCGCGCGCGGCAATCGCCCCCACCTCCTGGAAGGCACGGGGCGTCACGCTGAACGAGGCGGTGGTGGCAGTACCGTCGGGCATGATCGTCATCTCCTGGTGGCCAACATAAGACGGGAAGGCGTGGTTTCCAACGATCCGGGGCGGCGGCGTTGCAGCGGAGCGGGGGGGCTGGTAAGCCGCCGCCCTCATGACCGATCTCGCGCCCTATGCCGTGCGTGCGGAAACCTCCCGGGGCCGGTTGCATCCGGAGCCCGCGGGGGGGGTGCGCTCGCCCTACCAGCGCGACCGGGACCGGATCATCCACAGCGCCGCCTTCCGGCGCCTGCAGTACAAGACCCAGGTCTTCATCTACCACGAGGGCGACGCCTTCCGCACCCGGCTGACGCACAGCATCGAGGTCGCGCAGATCGCCCGCTCCATCGCCCGCAGGCTCAGGCTGGATGAGGATCTGGCGGAGGCCCTGGCTCTGGCCCACGATCTCGGCCACCCCCCCTTCGGCCATGCGGGGGAGGAGGCGTTGAACGGCCTGATGCGGCCCTATGGCGGCTTCGACCACAATGCCCAGAGTCTCAAATCGGTCACCATGGTCGAGAAGCGTTATGCGGAGTTCGACGGCCTCAACCTGACCTGGGAGACGCTGGAGGGGCTGGCCAAGCACAATGGCCCGATCGTCCGGCCCTCCAGCTTCATGGCCGAGTACGACCGCCTGCACCCGCTCGACCTGTCGAGCCATGCCTCGCTGGAGGCCCAGGTCGCCGCCCTGGCGGACGACATCGCCTACAACAATCACGATCTGGACGACGGGCTGCGGGCCGGGCTCTTCACCCTCGACGAAATGGCCGCCCTGCCGCTGGTCGGCGAGGCGGTGGCCGAGGTTCGCGCTCTCTATCCGGAGGCGGCGGCCTCCCGGCAGGCGAGCGAATCCATCCGTCGCGTCATCAACGCCATGGTCCAGGACGTGGTGGCGGAGGCGGAGCGCCGGCTGGCGGTCCTGGCCCCGCGCGGCGTCGAGGATGTCCGCGCCGCCGGCCGCCCCATGGTCGCCTTCAGCGCGCCCATGCAGGCCGCCAATCAGACGGTGCGCCAGTTCCTGCGCCAGCGCATGTACCGCCACTGGCGGGTCAACCGCACGACGCAGAAGTCGAAGCGCGTCGTGCAGATGCTGTTCAGCCTGCTGCATGGCGGGCCGGACATGCTGCCGCCCGAATGGCGGCAACGCGCCGGCGCCGCGGGGAGCGCGGACTGTGCCGCCGTGGTCTGCGACTATATCGCGGGCATGACGGACCGCTTCGCCCTCGACGAGCACAGGCGGTTGACCGACCCTAACATTCCCGGCTGATCGGACATCCATGGAACAGAGCCCCGCCCTCTCGCAGGACATCTTCGCCACGCTGCGCCAGGAGGTCCTGGCCTGTCTGCGCCGCATCCTGCCGGACCTGCCGGAGGAGGCGCTGGCCCGCGTCCAGGTCGAGCCGCCGCGGGATGCGAGCCATGGCGACATGGCCACCAACGCCGCCATGGTGGTCGCCAAGCCGGCCCGGATGCCGCCGGCGCAGATCGCCGCCCGCCTGGCCGAAGCCCTGGTGGCCGCAGCGCCGATGGTGTCGGAGGCTGCCCCGGCGGGGCCCGGCTTCGTCAATCTCCGGCTGAAGGAGGATTACCTCCTGGGGCAGCTGCCCATCATCCTGAACGCCGCCGAGGCCTATGGCGACGGCTCGGCAGGCGGCGGCATCCGCGTCGATGTCGAGTATGTTTCCGCCAATCCCACCGGCCCCATGCATGTCGGCCATTGCCGCGGCGCGGTGGTGGGGGACGCCCTGGCCAACCTGCTCGCCAAGGCCGGCTACGCCGTCACCAAGGAATACTACATCAACGATGCCGGCGCGCAGGTGCAGGCCCTGGCCTATGCCGCCTACTGGCGGTACCTCCAGGCCCTCGGCACCACGCTCGCCGAGGAGGACTACGCGGCCTTCGTCGCTGGCGGGCTGCAGTATCGCGGCGAGTATCTGATCCCGGTCGGGGAGGCGCTGAAGGCCGAGCTGGGCGACGCGCTGGCGCCCGGCGCCATGCCGGCCGATCCGGCCCTCTGGCTCGACCAAGTGAGGGAATTCACCATCGCCCGGATGATGGCGGTGATTCGCGAGGATCTCGACGCGCTGGGCGTCCGGCATGATGTCTTCATCAGCGAGGCGCAGCTGGTCCGCGACGGCGTCGCCGACCGGGCCATCGCGATGCTGGCCGGGAAGGGCCTGGTCTACGAGGGCGTGCTGGAACCGCCCAAGGGCAAGCTGCCGGAGGACTGGGAACCGCGCCCGCAGACGCTGTTCGCCTCCACCCGCTTCGGTGACGACGTCGATCGCCCCCTGCGCAAGTCCGACGGTACCAACACCTATTTCGCCAACGATATCGGAAATCACGCCGACAAGATCGCGCGCGGGATGCAGGAGCTGGTGCAGGTCTGGGGTGCCGACCATGGCGGCTATGTCTCGCGCATGAAGGCGGCCACCAGGGCGCTCTCGGACGGCCGTGTGCCGCTCGACGTGCTGCTCTGCCAGATCGTCAAGGTGGTGAAGGGCGGCGAGCCGGTGCGCATGTCCAAGCGCGCCGGCACCTATATCACCCTGCGTGATCTCATCGACGAGGTGGGGCGTGATGCGGTGCGCTTCACCATGCTGACGCGGAAGTCCGACGCGCAGATGGAGTTCGACCTCGACAAGGTCGTCGAGCAGTCGCGCGAGAATCCGGTCTTCTATGTGCAGTACGCGCATGCGCGCTGCCGCTCCGTGCTGCGGCAGGGGGGTGATCCGGACATCGCGGCCCTGGGCGGGGCGGCCTTCGCCACGTTGACCGACCCCGCCGAACTGGCGCTGGTCCGCCGCCTCACCACCTGGCCTCGCCTTGTGGAAGCCGCTGCTGCAGCGCGGGAGCCGCATAGGATCGCCTTTTATCTCCAAG
This sequence comes from Teichococcus aerofrigidensis, assembly GCF_054073225.1. Lineage (NCBI taxonomy): Bacteria > Pseudomonadati > Pseudomonadota > Alphaproteobacteria > Acetobacterales > Roseomonadaceae > Roseomonas > Teichococcus aerofrigidensis. Next base: position 155,636 of record NZ_JBSXMU010000002.1, on the reverse strand, counting down.
ACTTGGCCAGCGACTTTCATATTTTGTGGAACCGGGGGCGCGATGATGCGACACTCCGTTTCATCCGGGCGGGGGAGCCCGAAGCCACAGGGGCCCGGCTCGCTCTCGTGGCCGCGACGGCCCTGGTGATCCGCTCGGGCCTCAAGGTCATGGGCGTGACGCCGGTCGAGGAGATGCGGTGAGGGAAGTGCAGGTACCGTCCTATCGGGTGCGGGACGTCGCCGAGGATGGCGGCTCCCGCCGCATGATGCTTCTGGCCGGCGGCTTCGCCGGCCTGCTTGCGGTCGGGGGGATCGCGGGCTGGGCATTCAGCCGGTATTCGGACACCACGGTGCCGGTCGTGCAGGCGGATGCGCGGCCTATCAAGATCCGTCCTGATGACCGCGGCGGGCTGCGCGTGGCGAATCAGGACGAGATCATCTTCGAACGGCGCACGGCCTCCGGGGTCTTCGAGCCGGCCGGCCGCCTGGGACCGGCGGCCGAGGCGCCGAATCTGGATGCCCTCCGCGCCGCCACCGCCCCGCCGCCCGGCGCCTCCACGCCGCCCAGTGTCTCCACGCCGGTGGAGCCCTCTCCCGTGGCGGAGGCCGCGCCCAGTGTCGCGGCGGTGACGGCGGAGGCTCAGGCGCCCGCCGCCGCACAGCCCGCGCCGCCGGCGTTGCAGGCCGCGCCCGTGACGGCGCCGGTGGTGGCGACGCCCACTCCTCCGGCGCCGCCGAAGCCGGCGGCTCCCGCCGCGACCGGTAGCGTCGTCGTTCAGCTCGGCGCCCTGGATTCCGAGTCCGGGGCCCGTTCCGAGTGGGAGAGGCTGAGGGGACGCGCGCCGTCGCTCCTCCAGGGCCGTTCGCCGCAGGTGATCCGCTTCGAGCGCGAAGGCAAGCCGACCATGTGGCGCCTGCGCACCGGCGGCTTCGAGAATCGCTCCGCCGCCGGCAGCTTCTGCGAGTCGATCAGAAGCCAGGGCGGCGCCTGTGCCGTCATCGGCGGCTGAGGTTCTTCCGGGTGTCCACGCCGCGCGCTGCCATCATCGGGGTCTCGGGACCCGTCCTGCTGCCGGACGAGGCCGCGTTGCTGCGGCACTCCCGGCCGCTTGGAGCCATTCTTTTCGCCCGCAATGTCCGGGACCCGGGGCAGTTGTCGCGCCTGACGGCCGATCTCCGCGAGGAGCTGGGGGCGGAGGCGCCGATCCTGGTGGATCAGGAGGGCGGCCGCGTCGCCCGCCTGCGGCCGCCGCACTGGCCGGACTTTCCACCGGCATCCGCCTTCGAGAGCAGGCCCGCCGAGGCCGCCTGGGCCAATGCCGCGCTGCTGGGGCGTGAGTGTCACGCCGTGGGGCTGGACGTGGTCTGCGCCCCCGTGCTGGACCTGCGCCTGCCGGGAGCCCACGGCATCATCGGCGATCGCGGCTTCTCGGCGGATCCCGCCGAGGTGGCGCGGCTTGGCGAGGCCTGGATCCGCGGCCTGCAGACGGCGGGCACCATCCCCGTCATCAAGCATATCCCCGGCCATGGCCGCGCCCTGGCCGACAGCCATCTGGAGCTGCCCCGGGTCGAGGCCGGTCCGGAGGAGCTCGCGGCGGATATGGCGCCTTTCCGGGCACTGGCCGGAAGCGGCGCCTGGGCCATGACGGCGCACATCCTCTATACCGCGCTGGATGCCTCGCGCCCTGCCACCCTGTCGGGCCGGGTGATCGAGCGGACCATCCGGGGCGATCTGGGCTTCGACGGCGTGCTGATCTCGGACGATCTCGCCATGAAGGCGCTGAGCGGGGCGCTCGATGCGCTGGCGCGCGATGTCCTCGCGGCGGGATGCGATGTGGCTCTGCACTGCACCGGGCAGCTCGACGAGAACGAGGCCGTGCTGGCAGGAAGCGCGCCATTGACCGACAAGGCGCTGGAGCGGGTGAAGGCGGCACGAAACGCCATGATCGCCCGCCGTGACGCGGGCGTGCCGGATCCTGCGGCACTGGCGGAACGCCGCGACACCCTGCTTCGCGAAACGGCGTGAGCGACTGGCTCCCGGAACTCGCCGTGGCCGTCCTGGCCACGATGCTGGCGATCACCCTGCATGAGGCGGCGCATGGCTACGCGGCGCTGGGCCTGGGTGACGACACGGCGCAGCGTGCCGGGCGGCTGAGCCTGAACCCGCTCCGGCATGTCGACCCGGTAGGGACGCTGCTGCTGCCCGGGCTGCTCCTGCTGGGCCAGTTGCTGACCATCGGCCGGGTCGAGGCCATGTTCGGCTGGGCCAAGCCGGTGCCGGTCGATGTCATGCGGCTGCGCAATCCGCGATATGGCATGGTGCTTGTCGCGGCGGCCGGCCCGGCGATGAATGTCTTCCTGGCATGGTGCGCGGCCATGCTGGCGCACCCGCTGGATTCCCTGCAGGGTGCCCTGCCGCCACAGGCCATGGAGCTGGCCCTGCGGTTCATCGTGCTGTCCATCATGGCGAACCTGCTGCTGGGGCTTTTCAACCTCCTGCCGATTCCTCCCCTGGATGGCGGGCGGATCCTGGTCGGCCTTCTGCCAGCACCTCTGGCCCTGCCGCTGGCCCGGCTGGAGCGGGCCGGACTGCTGATCGTCATGCTGCTGATCTTCGCCCTTCCCCGGATCAGCTCCTCCCTCGATCCCATTGGCTGGATCGTCGATCTCGTCGTGGGGCCCGGCTTCCGGGCCATCCTCTTCCTGGCCGGGCATGGGACATGACGGAACCCGCGCGCGGCGAGAGCCTTCAGCTTCGCCTCGATGGCTTCGAGGGGCCGCTGGATCTGCTGCTGGAACTGGCCAGATCGCAGAAGGTGGACATCGCGCGGATCTCCATCCTGCAACTGGTGGACCAGTATCTGGGCGTCATCGAGGGCGCCCGGCGCGTGCGCCTGGAGATCGCCGCGGACTGGCTGGTCATGGCCGCCTGGCTCGCCTGGCTGAAGTCCCGGCTCCTCCTGCCGGACGAACCGGGTCAGGAGGAGGATGCCGAGGCGCTGGCGGGCCAGCTGGCCGAGCGCCTGGCCGAGCTGGAGCGCATGCGCGCGGCGGCGGGCTGGCTCGGTCGCTGCCCGCAGCTGGGCCAGGACGTCCTGGCGCGCGGCCAGGCGGAGCGCCTGGTGGAAGAGGACCGGAGCGGCCTGCACGCGGATCTTCCCGCCCTGCTGCGCGGCTATGTCGTGGCGCTGCGCCGCGCCGCGGGCCGGCGCCCGTACCAGCCCCGGCCACGGCGTCTCTGGACGGTTCAGGAAGCGCTGGGGCGGCTGGCGCAGCTCATCGGGCACCTGCCCGAATGGGGAGAGTTGCAGCGCTTCCTTCCCGACAGCCTGCGCGATCCGGTGGAACGCCGGGCCGCCCTGGCCTCGACCCTGATCGCCGGCTTGGAAATGGCCCGGGGCGGCGGTATCGAACTGCGTCAGGAAGCGGCCTTCGGCCCCATCCTGGTGCGCCGCCGTGCCGCCCGGCCGCAGGAGGGGCAGGCAAGGCCGGAGGAGGAAGCCCATGGATATGTCGCCGCCGCATGACGTCTCCGGAGATGCCGCCGGGCTGTCCTCCATCGAGCACGCGCTGCGACTAACGGAAGCCCTGGTCTTCGCCTCCGACCGGCCGGTATCCCCGGCCCGCCTGCAGGAGGTGCTGCCGCCGGGGCTCCGTGCCGATGCCGTGCTGACGCTGCTGGCCTCACGCTACGCGGGGAGGGGCGTGGAGTTGACCGAGGTGGCGGGCGGCTACGCCTTCCGCACCGCTCCCGACCTGGCGCCGCTGCTCACGCGGGTGGTGGAGGTGCCGCGGCGCCTGCCGAGGGTGGCGATGGAGACGCTGGCCATCATCGCCTACCACCAGCCGGTGACGCGGCCCGAGATCGAGGAGATCCGCGGCGCCAGCCTCTCGCAGTCGACGCTGGAGCTTCTGCTGGAGCACGGCCTGATCGCGCCACGCGGGCGCAAGGAGGTGCCCGGCCGGCCAAGCCTCTGGGGCACGACGCCGCGTTTCCTCGAGCATTTCGGGCTGCGTGTGCTCGCGGATCTGCCGCGCCGCGAGGAACTCCTGGCCGGCGAGAACGGGGTGTCACTTCCGGGATTGGGCCGCCCGGCTTGAACCTGGCGCTTCACCGGGCTGGTCCCGCATCCTGTGCGGGCACCCCGCCGCGGGCGCCTGGAACGGCTCCGCGCGCCTGACGAATTGTATCTGTTCGGGGCGAACCGTTTCGGTGCCAGGTTCCCGGCCTCCTCCCCAGTCAGCGGCTCGACTCCGGGATCGCCCGGACGTGTCGATCGAGCCCGGGCGTGCCTTCGCCTTTCCGCTCGCATCCCCTAGATAAGACGGGTTGGCGGCGGGAAGATGGGCCGCCGGATTGGCGCTGCCCCCGGTTCCTGCTAACGGGGACGGCCCCCGATATGGGGGAGATGGGAATCACATGTTCGATTTAGCCTGGTCCGAGCTGGCCCTGATCGCCGTGGTGGCTGTAGTGGTCATCGGGCCCAAGGACCTTCCCGAGGCCATCCGCAATGTCGCCAAAGGGGTGCAGAAGCTTCGGCGCATGGCCGCGGAGTTCCAGACCCATGCTGACGAACTGGTGCGCGAGGCGAAGCTCGAGGACGTCCGCGACCAGATCCGCGACATCCGCAATTTCGACCTGAAGAGCACGATCGAGCGGAGCCTGGACGAGGACGGCTCGATCCGTAAGACCTTCACCGAAGATCCTCTGAAGAACGCCTGGAAGCCGGAAACATCCGGCACGGCGGAGGCGACGGGCGCCAAGGCCCCGCTCCAGGAGACTTCGGCGGCCGAAACCTCCAAGGTCCCGCCCGCACCGCCCGCCTTCGTGCCGCCCGCCGGCGCGGCGGCCGCCGCGCCGGCGCGGCCGGAGCCCCAGCCGGAGTCCAGGCCCGAGCCCCCTGCCGGCGCCGAGCCGCCGCCTGAGGAACGCTCCGCCGTCTCGGCCGGCAAGGCCGCCCCCCCGCCCGCAACACCGAGCGTCTGAGTACCCCTCCGTGGCCCGAGACCAGGACGACATCATCGACGACAAGCCGATGCCGCTGATCGAGCATCTGCTCGAACTGCGCACGCGCCTGCTATGGTCGATTGGCGCTTTCATCATCGCCTTCGCCGTCTGCTACTACTTCTCCACGCAGATCTACGGCTTCCTCGCCCGCCCCCTGGCCGACATCCTGCAGCAGCAGAGCGGCAGCGAGCGGCGGATGATCTTCACCGCCCTGTACGAGGCCTTCTTCACCTATCTGAAGGTGGCCTTCTTCGGCGCCACCTTCCTCAGCTTTCCGATGTGGGCGACGCAGCTCTGGCTGTTCATCGCGCCGGGCCTCTACCGCAGCGAGAAGCGGGCCATCATGCCCTTCCTGCTCGCCTCCCCGGTGCTTTTCGTCCTGGGCGCGGCGCTGGCCTACTACTTCATCTTTCCGCTGGCCTGGAAGTTCTTCATCTCCTTCGAGACGCCGCCCGGCGCCGGCGCCCTGCCGGTGCAGCTGGAAGCCAAGGTCAGCGAGTACCTCAGCCTGGTCATGCACATGATCCTGGCTTTCGGCGCCGCGTTCCAGCTGCCCGTCGCGCTGACACTGATGGCCAAGGTGGGCATCGTCACGCAGGCCGGACTGAAGCGGGGACGGCGCTACGCCATCGTCGGCATGTTCGTGGTCGCCGCGGTCATCACGCCGCCGGACATCATCAGCCAGATCGGCCTCGCCGTGCCGCTCATCGCCCTTTACGAACTGTCGGTCCTGGCCGCGGGATGGGTCGCGCCCCGGCGCGATGAGGACCAGAGCTGAGTATTCGCCATGCATGACATCCGCATCGTCCGCGCCGATCCGGCAGCCTTCGACGCCGCGCTGGCGCGCCGTGGCCTGCCGGCCATGGCCGGCAGCATCCTGGAGCAGGACGCCACCCGCCGCGCCGCCCAGACCGCCGCCCAGGAGCTCCAGGCGCGCCGCAACCAGATCTCGAAGGAGATCGGCCAGGCAAGGCGCGCCGGGCAGGAATCCTCGGCCCTCGAGGCGGAGGGCGCCACGCTACGCGGCCGCATGGAGGCCCTGGAGGCCGAGGCCAAGGCGGCCGATCAGCGGCAGGTCGCCCTGCTGGAGGCGCTGCCGAACATCCTGGACGCCGAGGTGCCCGAGGGAAGGGACGAGGCCGACAACGTCGTGCTGCACCAGCACGGCACGCCCCCGGTGCTCGACTTCCCGGCGCGCCAGCACTTCGAGATCGGCGAGGCGCTGGGCCTCATGGATTTCGCGGGGGCCGCGAAGCTGGCCGGCGCCCGCTTCACCGTGCTGCGCGGCGCCCTGGCGCGGCTCGAGCGTGCGCTCGGCCAGTATATGATCGCCTTGCACACCGGCGAGCATGGCTACGAGGAAGCCGCCGTGCCGCTGCTGGTGAACGATGCCACCATGTACGGCACCGGGCAGCTCCCGAAGTTCCGGGAGGACCTGTTCCGCACCGAAGACGGCCGCTGGCTCATCCCGACGGCCGAGGTGCCGCTCACCAACCTGGTCGCCGGCGAGATCCTGGCGGAGGACAGTCTGCCGCTGCGCTTCGCGGCCCTGTCTCCCTGTTTCCGCTCCGAGGCGGGAAGCGCGGGACGCGACACGCGGGGCATGCTGCGCCAGCACCAGTTCACCAAGGCGGAGATGGTGTCGATCACCACGCCGGACCAATCCGCCGACGAGCACGAGCGCATGACGCGCTGCGCCGAGAGGGTGCTGACGAAGCTGGGCCTGGTCTGGCGGCGCGTGCTGCTCTGCTCCGGCGATACGGGATTCGCCTCGGCCAGGACTTACGATCTCGAGGTCTGGCTGCCGGGGCAGGGGGCGTGGCGGGAGATCTCCTCCTGCTCGAACTGCCGCGACTTCCAGGCGCGCCGGATGAACGCCCGCTTCCGGCCGAAGGAAGGCAAGGGAACGGCTTTCCCGCACACCCTGAACGGCTCCGGCGTGGCGGTGGGGCGGGCCCTGATCGCCGTGCTGGAGACGCATCAGCAGGCGGATGGCAGCGTGGCCATTCCCGAGGTGCTCGCGCCCTGGATGGGCGGCCTGTCGCGGCTCGGATGAAGGCTTGCCGTCCGGCGAGGCAGCCCATAGTTTGCGCCTCAATCGGGGCGTAGCGCAGCCTGGTAGCGCATCTGCTTTGGGAGCAGAGGGCCGGAGGTTCGAATCCTCTCGCCCCGATACCCACTTCCGGCGGCATCCCGCCCCTGCGGAGGCCAGAGCGTTATGAGCCAAGACACTGTCATCGCCCGGATCTACAACCAGCCGCGCTCGGCCATGCAATCCGGCAAGGCCCGCACCGGCCGTTGGATCCTGCAGTTCGCGCCCGGCGAGGCCCGTCAGATCGACCGTCTGACCGGCTGGTACGGGTCGGGCGATATGCGGAGCCAGTTGCGCCTGAGCTTCGCGTCCCGAGAGGCGGCCGAAGCCTTCGCCCGCGCCAATGGACTGCGTTACGAGGTCGAGCCCGAGGCGCCCAAGCCGGCGATCAAGCCGAAGTCCTACGCGGACAATTTCCGCTACGGACGCGCCGAGAACTGGACCCACTGAGACGGCCGGCCTGACGGCCACCCGGCGCCCTTAGCTCAACTGGACAGAGCAACCGGCTTCTACCCGGTTGGTTGGGGGTTCGAGTCCCTCAGGGCGCGCCAGAACCTGCCCGCGATCATCGCCCTCGCCAGCCTGCGGCGGCTGAATGATCTCGGCGATGACGGGCAGATGGTCGGAGGCCGTGGCGGCGCGGATGTCGCGCCAGCTTCTCCCCAGCATCGCGGCGGGCCGGCAGAGGATTCTGTCCAGGCGCAGCAGTGGCAGCCGGGCCGGGAAGGTCCGGACCGCCGTGCGGCCGGGCAGCAGGGGCGCCAGACGGCGCCAGACCGGACCCCGCCAGGCCCAGTCGTTCAGGTCTCCCATGACCAGCACGGGCTCCCTGCTGTCGCGGATCAGATCGGCCAGCCTGACCGCCTGCTCCCGACGCTCCCAGGCCTTCAGCCCGAGATGCACCGCGATCACGTGCAGAGGACCGCGCGGCGCGTCCACCAGGGCCGAGATGGCGATGCGGGGCTCGCGTCCGGTGAGGGACAGATCCACGAGGCGCTCGCGGCGCATCGGCCAGCGGCTGAGCAGCATGTGGCCATAGGCTCCGTCATGCGCCGTCATGGTCTCCGCCGCGAGCGCATGGCCCTCGAAGAAGGCGCGCAGTTCCTCGAAGGGCGAGGGACGTTCGCCCCGCCCGCGGCTCTCGACCTCCTGTAGGGCCAGCAGATCCGGTTGGTGGGCCTGGATACGCCGGATGACGCGGCCAAGGTCGTAGCGCCCGTCCGGTCCGATCGCCGAGTGGATGTTCCAGGTCATGGCGCGGAAGGTCATGCCGGGCTTCCCGCCCCGGCCGACTTCCCCGCCACGCGGCGGCGCAGCCAGCCGATGACGATCTGCAGCCCATAGGACAGGCCGCCCCAGGCCAGCAGCACGAGGGCGAAGCCGAGGAGGTCGCGCCAGGAAGGGTCGGTCAGAATCCGGAGCAGGCGATCGCCCAGGGCGGTCATCAGGATCAGTCCCGGCGCCAGCCCAAGGGCCGTGCCCACCGTGTAGTCCAGCAGACGGATCCGCATGGCGCCCGCCACCAGGTTCACCAGCGTGAAGGGAGCCACCGGCATGAGCCGCACCAGGGTGACGGCAAGGATACCGTTCCTGGCGATGCCCTGGCTGACACGGTTGATGCGGGGCCCGAAGACACGACGCAGCGTGCCAGGGCCCAGCCACCGGCCGATCAGGTAGGTCAGCAGGGCGCTGAACATGGCGCCGATCGCCGCATAGGCGAGGCCGGGCCAGAGCCCGAAGGCGGCCGCCGTCGCCACGATCAGAACGTTCACCGGAAAGGCAATCAGCCCCAGGAACAGGAACAGGCCCAGCGCGATGGCAGGCCCCCAGGCGCCGCTCGCGCTCTGCATGGAGGCGCTGAAGGTCTCGGGATTGAGGTAACCTGAGAGCGGCGTGTAGCGCCAGGCCAGCCCCAGCAGGAGCACGGGTGCCGCGGCCAGGGCGATCCGGAACCAGAGCGAGCGACGTCCCTGGATCTCGCCGGGCCGGGAGAAATCGGCCAGCAGCGTATCGGCGCCGAGCGGGCGGGGCGGGTCCGCCACGGCCTCGATCTGGGAAAGGCTCTCCCCCTCGCGCAGCGGGCCATCCTCGATCGGCAGCAGGCGGCGCCGGCCGGACCCCAGGCTGTCCAGCGCGCCGAACAGGCCATGGCGCCGGATCGCCTCGGCCACGGCGGCGGGCGCGGCGCCGAGATGCTCGCTCAGGAGACGGGCGCGCGCCGCCTCGATCGCCTGACGCTCGTTCGCGGTGCGGGCCTCGATGACCAGGTCGCATTCGCTGTCCGTACCCATGGAGCGGTGGCAGAGATTGGCGGAACCGACCCGGAGCAGCCGGTCGTCCACGATCATCAGCTTAGAATGCACCATGATGTCCGCGCCGCCGCCCAGCCGCCCCTCGACGCGGGGATGGAGCAGGCGGACCCGATCGGCCACGCCCGCCTGGCGCAGCGTCTCCATGAAACGGATCCGCCCCACCTGCATGGTCCTGTGTTCCAGCCAGGTGTGATGCGTCCTGGGCCCGAGGATGACCACCTCCAGCTCCGGCCTCTCCCGCAGCCGGGCGGCCAGCCGGCGTGCCAAGCCGAGATGGGTCAGGAACTGGTTCTCGATATAAAGCGCCCGCTCGGCGGTTCCGATCATGGCTTCGAAGAGGCGCTCGACCTGCGAGGCGGTTCCCCCGGCATAGCCCCCCTCGGTGAGGGCGATGCCCATGCGTACGCCCCTGAAATCCGGCGTGAGAGCCTCCGGCCATGGCAGCAGCGCCCCGTCATCGGCGGGCAGGGGCGACAGATCCTCGCAGGCGGAGGCAGCCCAGCGCTGACGGAACAGATCGGCCAGATCCCGCGCCACCGCGCCATCCACCACCATCTGCAGGTCATGGAAGGGCGGGTAAGGCTCGCCACGGGGATCCACCCGATGGGGGTTATGCGGCGTGTGCTCGGGCGTGTCCCATCGCCGGATCGTCAGGTCGAGCCCGCCGGCGAAGGCGACCCGACCATCGATGACAACCACTTTCTGATGCTGTGAGGCGCCGAAGGCCGCCTGGTCATCCAGGCAGAGTTCCACCTGGGAGGGGGTGTTCCAATGCAGGGCCAGGGCGGGGAGCAGCTCCCGCTCCATCGCGTAGAGCACCGAGTAGTCCCACAGCAGCAGCTTGACGCGCAGCTCCGGCCGGCGGGTCACCAGGGCCGTCAGGAAGGGTCCGAGATGCGCCGGCAGGCCGTCCTCGGGCTCCCCCGAGGGGCCGACGAGCGGGGTGCGGCTGTCGATGTCCCAGCCGGCGACCCAGATGCTGTGCCGTGCCTGCCGCATGGCGGAGCGCAAGGCGCCATAATAGGCCGCCGCATCGACCAGCAGGCTGGCCCGGCCGGCCTCGCCGATGCGCCAGACCGTCTCGTCCGGGCGCAGCAGCGAGGGTGTATCGGCCTGGGAAGGATGTCCCGCTGGCTCCGTCACGGCATGTCTGTCCTTCGGCCCCGTTATCCTCCAGCGCAACGCAACATGCCGGAAAAGGCTTCAACCGGCGGACGAGGGCACCTTGACCGGGAGGTTGTCGAGCAGCCGGACATCCCCGAGCCGCGCCGCCGCCAGCAGGCGGGCCTCCCCGGCCTGGCCCGCCGGCCAGGGGTGCAGCGTGTCCGGTTCGACAAGGGCGAGGTAGTCCGGGATGAAACCCTGCTCCTCCAGCCCGGCGTGTCCCCAGGCCACGGCCTCCTCCGGCGGCGCGCCGCCCGTGATCCGTCCGGAAACCGCGGTGAGGATGGCCGGCAGCACCGCCGCCTTCGCCCGCTCGGAGGGGCTGAGCCTCTGGTTGCGGGAGGACAGGGCCAGCCCGTCGTGATCCCGCACCGTCGGCAGTCCCTCGATCCGCACCGGCAGATGCAGGTCCCGCACCGCCTGCCGAACGACCTGCAGCTGCTGCCAATCCTTCTCGCCGAACACCGCGACGTCGGCACGGCTCATCATGAAGAGCTTGGTGCAGACCGTCGCCACGCCGCGGAAATGGCCGGGCCGGGCCGCACCCTCCCAGCCCAGCGCCGCCCCTTCAGGCTCGATGGTGGTGGCCGCGCCAGGCGGATACATGACCTCGGGGGTTGGCAGCCAGGCCAGGTCGCATCCGGAGGCCTCCAGCTTGGCGAGGTCTCCGGCCTCGTCCCGCGGGTAGCGGCTGAGATCCTCGTTCGGGCCGAACTGCAGGGGATTGACGAAGATGGAGACGACCGCCCTCTCGGCCAGGGAACGGGCCCTGTCCAGCAGGGCCAGATGCCCCGCATGCAGCGCCCCCATGGTCGGCACCAGGCCGACGCGCCGCCCCTCGGCGCGCCAGGCATCCACCACATCCCGCAATCCGACGAGATCCCGCACCACCCGCATGTCCTGACGATCCTCCGCTTTCCGCCCCTTCGGTGCCCCGGAACCGCCGGTCATGCAAGCCGGACCCTGGCGCATGCTTGACGGCGGCGGCGCCGCGCGGGATCACCCGCGAGCCGCCCGGACAGGAAAGAGGTGTGACGATGCAGCGCGTGTTCTCCGGAATCCAGCCTTCCGGCATTCCCACCCTCGGCAACTACCTGGGCGCCATCCGCAACTGGCCTCCGATGATCGCCGGGCATGAGTGCGTCTTCTGCGTCGTCGACCAGCACGCCATCACCCAGCCCTTCGACCCCCGGGACCTGGCGGCCAAGACCCGCGACATGGCGGCGGCGCTGATCGCCTGCGGCGTCGATCCGGAGAGATGCGTGCTCTTCGTGCAGAGCCACGTGCACGCCCATACCCGCCTGGCCTGGATCTTCAACTGCGTGTCCCGCATCGGCTGGCTGAACCGGATGACCCAGTTCAAGGACAAGGCCGGCAAGGACCGCGAGAATGCCGGCAGCGGCCTCTACGTCTATCCCAACCTGATGGCGGCCGATATCCACGCCTATCACGCCACGCTGGTGCCGGTGGGCGATGACCAGAAGCAGCATCTCGAGCTGGCCAATGACATCGGCCAGAAGTTCAACCACGACTATGGGGCGGACTTCTTCCCGACCATCCAGCCCATGATCCAGGGCGTCGCGGCCCGCGTCATGTCGCTGCGCGACGGGACCCGCAAGATGAGCAAGTCGGACCCCTCGGACCAGTCGCGCATCAACCTGACCGATGACGCCGAGACCATTGCCCTGAAGATCCGTCGGGCGAAGACGGACCCGGAGCCGCTTCCCGCCGACCCGTCGGCGCTGGAAGGCCGGCCGGAGGCCCGCAACCTGGTCGGCATCCTGGCGGCTGTCACGGGGCGCGAGCCGGCGGATGTGCTTCGCGACCACGAAGGGCAGGGCTTCGGCACCTTCAAGGGCGTGCTGACCGATGCGCTGGTGGCGCATCTGGGGCCGATCCAGGCCGAGATGCAGCGCCTCCTGGCCGACCCCGGCGCGGTGGACGCGGCGCTGCGGCGCGGGGCCGAGCGGGCCGCGGCCATAGCGGAGCCGATCGTCGACAGGGCCGAGGAGCTGATCGGCTTCCTGCCGCGCCGGAAATAGACACCGGCCCGCCGCGAACGGGGGTCGCCTCAGGCCGGCAGGAGCAGCGTCGCGGCGGCCTGCGCGGCGATGCCCTCGCCGCGCCCCGTGAAGCCGAGCCTCTCGGTTGTGGTGGCCTTGACGGAGACACGGCCGATGGCGACCCCCAGCAGGTCCGCCAGCCGCGCTCGCATGGCCTCGGCATGCGGGGCGATCTTCGGCCGCTCGCAGATCAGCGTCACATCGGCATGGGTCAGGATGCCGCCACGGGCGGCGACCCGCCCGGCGGCATGGCGCAGGAAGGCGGCGCTGTCGGCATCCTTCCAGGCCGCCTCGGAGGGGGGGAAGTGCCGGCCGATGTCGCCTTCGGCCAGGGCGCCATACACGGCATCGCACAGGGCATGCAGCCCGACATCGGCGTCCGAATGGCCATCCAGCCCCAGCGGATGCGGAATCGTCACGCCGCACAGGATCAGCGGCCGCCCCTCGACCAGGCGATGGACGTCGAAGCCGGTTCCCATGGCGGGCAGGAAGCGGGGGAGGTGCTGCGCCTCCAGGCGGGCCAGGTCTTCTGGGTAGGTCACTTTGATATTGGTCTCCGATCCGGGCGAGAGCACGACAGGCAGGCCGACCGCCTCCAGCAACGCGGCGTCATCCGTCGCCTCCTGCCCCGCGGCGCGATGGGCATCCAGCAGGGCGCCGAACCGGAAGGCCTGCGGGGTCTGGGCACGGTAGAGTCCCGCCCGGGGGACGGTGCGCAGGATCCGCCCATCCTGGCCCGCCTTCAGCGTGTCACTGACGGGCATGGCCGGAATGGCTCCCGGCGCCCGGGACAGCGCCTCCAGCAAGGCCGCGATGCAGCCCGGCGGCACCACGGGCCGGGCGGCGTCATGGACCAGGACGGCATCCGGCGGGTCGGCCGCCAGGGCCTCCATCCCGGCGCGGACGCTGGCCTGGCGCGTGGTTCCGCCCTCCACCGGCGGCAGGACAGGCAGGCCGGACAGGAGCGTCGCCACCCGTTCCGCCTCGCCCCGGCCGACAACCGGCAGCAGGCGGGTGACCAGCCCCTCGGCCAGCAGGGCCTCGGCGGCATGGCGGATCACCGGCCGCCCGAGCAGGGGCAGGAACTGCTTGGGCAGCGCGGCCCCGAAGCGGCTGCCTTGACCGGCAGCCATGAGAAGTGCGACCACATTCATGGCCGCAGCCTAGCCCGTCCGCGGGCGGCCGCCCAGGGAGAGGTCCAGGGAGAGGCACGGACCACCCGCGGCAATGCGACCGGCGCGACGTTGCCCTGCAACTGTGCGGTAGTGCATGGACGGATGCCCGCTCGACGTTTAGATTGCTCAAATCATGAGCATCGTTCCCCAGCCCTCCACCGCCGTGCCCCTGCTGCGGCCGATCACCGTTGGGCCGATCCAGATCGACGCCCCGGTGATCCTGGCTCCGATGTCTGGCGTCACCGATCTGCCTTTCCGCAGACTCTGCCGCGAGTTGCAGGCACCGATGGTGGTCAGCGAGATGATCGCCAGCCAGGCCATGGTGCGTGAGAACCGCCAGACCCTGAAGATGGCCGAGGTGGACGGCTTCGGTGGGCCCGCCAGCGTGCAGCTCGCCGGCTGCGACCCGGTGGTGATGGGGGAGGCGGCGCGCCTCGCCGCGGATCGTGGCGCCGCCATCATCGATATCAATTTCGGCTGCCCGGTGAAGAAGGTGGCGCTGGGCCAGCAGGCGGGCAGCGCGCTGATGCGGGACGAGATCCACGCCGCGCGCATCCTGGAAGGGGTGGTCCGCGCCGTCTCGGTGCCGGTGACGCTCAAGATGCGCATGGGCTGGGATCACAGCAGCCTCAACGCGCCGCGACTGGCGCGGATCGCCGAGGAGTGCGGCATCCGGATGGTGACGGTCCATGGCCGCACACGGCAGATGTTCTACACCGGCACCGCCGACTGGGCCTTTGTCGCGCAGGTCAAGGAGGCCGTCGGCCTTCCCGTCATTGTCAATGGCGACATCCTGACGCCCGAGGACGCGGCCGAGGCGCTGAGGCAGTCCGGGGCCGACGGGGTGATGATCGGCCGTGGCTGCTACGGCCGCCCCTGGTTGCTGCCGCAGGTCGCCGCCTACCTCACCACCGGGGAGCGCCTGCCAGAGCCGGACCTGCGCGCGCAGTTCGAGATCCTGCTGCGTCACTACCGCAGCATGCTCGAGCATCACGGCACGCAGCCCGGCGTCCGCCTGGCCCGGAAGCATCTCGCCTGGTACTCCAAGGGGCTGCCGGGCTCGGCCGAGTTCCGCGTGCGGGTGAACCGGGCGGAGACGCCTGAAGCCGCGGAGAGCCTCCTGCGCGCCTTCTACGAGCCCCTGATCGAGCAGGGCGTCGAAGCGGTGCGGGAGGCCTTCCGGGACCAGGACGCGGACGCGATGGCGGCATGAACCGCACCCTCCTGCCCCGGCGCGCGCCCAGCGCCGCCAGCGCACCGCCCCTGCCGGATACCACCGCCTTGCTCTCCGCCGTGCCCATTCCGATCATCGTGCTCGATGCGGCGGATCGTTTCTGCTTCGCCAATCCGGCGGCCGAGCAGTTCTTCCAGCTCTCGCTGGGCAGCCTGCGCCAGCTTGCCCTGGGCGACCTGATCCCGCAGGACAGCCGCCTTCTCGCGCTTGTCGCGCAGGTTCGCGCGCTGGATGCTCCGGTCTCGGATCACGACCTGACGCTGGACAGCCCGCGCCTGCATCGGCGGGGCGTGGCGGCTCATGGCGCGCCGCTGCCGGAAATGGCGGGATCGGTGGTGCTCTCGCTGCAGGACGGCAGCAAGGCGCAGAGACTGGACCGGCAGTTGAACTTCCGCGGCGCGGCGCGTGGCGCCTCCGCCATGGCCGCGATGCTGGCGCACGAGGTGAAGAATCCGCTCTCCGGCATCCGGGGCGCCGCACAACTCCTGGAGCAGTCGGCGACCGAGGCGGACCGGGAACTCTGCACCCTGATCCAGGATGAGGCCGATCGGATCCGCAACCTTGTCGAGCGCATGGAGATGTTCTCCGAGCGGCCCATCGAACGGGCCCCCCTGAACATCCACGAGGTTCTGGACCATGTTCGCCGCATCGCGGGGCGGGGCTTCGCCAGTCACCTGCGGATCGTGGAGGATTATGATCCCTCCCTGCCGCCGGTCCTGGGCAATCGCGACTTCCTGGTGCAGATCCTGCTGAATCTCGTCAAGAACGCCGCCGAGGCGGTCGATCCCAGGTTTGGCGAGATCCACCTGTCCACGGCCTATCATCACGGCGTTCGCATCGCCATCCCCGGCTCGCGCGAACGGGTGCACGTGCCGATCCAGGTCTGCGTCCGCGACAACGGGTCCGGCATACCCGAGGAAGTGGCATCCACCCTCTGGGAGCCCTTCGTCACCACCAAGCGCGGCGGGCAGGGGCTGGGGCTGGCGCTCGTGGCCAAGCTCGTCGCCGACCAGAGCGGCCTGATCGAATGCGAGAGCCGCCCCGGCCGCACCACCTTCCGTCTCTCGCTTCCCGTGGCGCAGAACGAGCCCACCTCTTCCCGCAAGACCCAGGACGCATGACCGATACCCGCACCATCCTGGTGGCCGATGACGACCGCGCCATCCGCACCGTGCTCTCCCAGGCGCTCGGCCGTGCCGGCTACACGGTGCGTGCGACCTCATCGGCCTCGACGCTGTGGCGCTGGGTGGAGGAGGGCGGCGGCGACCTGGTGATCACCGACGTCGTGATGCCCGACGAGAACGGGCTCGACCTGGTTCCGCGGATCAAGCGCGTCAGGCCGGACCTGCGCGTCGTGGTGATGTCGGCCCAGTCCACCTTCATGACGGCCCTGAAAGCCGCGCAACGCGGCGCCTTCGAGTACCTGCCGAAGCCATTCGACCTGAAGGAACTGCTCGCGGTCGTCGCCCGCGCCCTGACGGCGCCCGCGGCCGTGGTCGCGGAGGACGAGGAGGACACCGGCGAGCGGCTGCCCCTGATCGGCCGCTCGCCGGCCATGCAGGAAATCTACCGCACGGTCGCGCGCCTGACGACGACGGATCTCACGGTGATGATCACCGGCGAGAGCGGCACCGGCAAGGAGCTGGTCGCGCGCGCCCTGCACGATTACGGCCGCCGCCGCACCGGTCCCTTCGTCGCGATCAACATGGCGGCTATCCCGCGGGAGCTGATCGAGAGCGAATTGTTCGGCCACGAGCGGGGCGCGTTCACCGGCGCGCTGGCGCGCGGCGTCGGCCGTTTCGAGCAGGCGGCCGGCGGCACGCTGTTCCTGGACGAGATCGGCGACATGCCACCCGAGGCGCAGACCCGCCTGCTGCGCGTGCTGCAGGAAGGCGAGTTCACCACCGTCGGCGGCCGCAATCCGATCAAGGCGAATGTGCGGATCGTCGCGGCCACCCATCGCGACCTCCGGCAGGCGATCCGTCAGGGCCTCTTCCGCGAGGATCTGTTCTACCGCCTGAACGTCGTGCCCATCCGCCTGCCGCCGCTGCGCGAGCGCATCGAGGACATTCCGCTTCTGGCGCGGCATTTCCTCGATCGCGCGAAGGCCTCCGGGCTTCCCGGCAAGCAGCTGGACCCCGATGCCCTCGACCGGCTGCGACAGCACTCCTGGCCCGGCAATGCGCGCGAGCTGGAGAATCTGATGCGCCGTCTGGCGGCCCTGTATCCGCAGGAGATTATCGGCGCCGACGCGGTGAACGCCGAGCTTCTCGAGGCCGAGCCCATCGCCTCGCCGGAGGCGCGCTCGCCGGAGACGCTGGAGCAGGCGGTCGAGCGGCATCTGTCCAGCTTCGTCGCGGCGCAGAAGGATGGCCTGCCGGTGCGCGACCTTTACGAGCGTGTCCTGGCCGAGGTGGAGCGCCCGCTGCTGCGGCTGGCGCTGGCGGCGACGCGCGGCAATCAGATCAAGGCGGCGGCCATGCTGGGCCTGAACAGGAACACGCTGCGGAAGAAGATCCGCGAACTCGACCTGCCGGTGGTGCGCGGCCTGTCGTGATGCAGGGCAGCGTCTCGCCAGGCGCCGAGCCACCCTCCCTCGGGCGTCGCCTGGTCGATCTGCTTCTCGGGCGGGGCATCACCCTGTGTCTGGCGGTGGGTGCCCTGCTCCTCGGCATCGGCACCTTCACCCTGCTGTCGGGCGGCAGCCCCTTCGGACCGACCAGCCCGGGCCAGATCGTGGCCATGGTGCTGGTCAATGCCGTCTTCCTGCTGCTCCTGGCCGTCTCGCTGATCGTCCGGCTGGTCCGGGTCTGGGCCGAACGCCGGCGCGGCTCGGCCGGCTCGCGCCTGCATGTGCGGCTGGTGATGCTGTTCAGCGTCGTGGCCGTCGTGCCGGCCCTGCTGGTCGCCATCTTCGCCGCGGTGTTCTTCAACCTCGGCATCCAGAACTGGTTCAGCGATCGCGTCCGCAGCACGCTGGAGGCCAGCCTCGTCGCCTCCCGCGCCTATCTGGACGAGCATCGCAACACGATCCGCGCCGATGCCCTGGCCATGGCCGCGGACCTGAACCGCGCCGGCCGGCTGCTGGATGAGAACCAGTATGCCTTCGCGCAGATCCTGGCGACCCACACGGCACTGCGTGGGCTGACGGATTCGGTGGTCTTCGAGCCCACCCTCAACCGGGTCATCTCCCATGCCGGGCTGACCACGAGCCTGGTGCTCGATCCGCTGCCGGCCTGGGCCATGGAACTCGCCCGCAGCGGCGAGGTGGCGGTACTGCCGGGCGAATCCGAGGAAGGGCGGGTCCGGGCGCTGGTGGAGCTCGATATCGGCCCCGGGCTGATGCTGCTGATCGGCCGTCCCGTCGATCCCGGCGTGATCGAGCACATGCAGCGGACCGAGCTTGCCTTCCAGCAGTACGACCAGCTCGACCGGAACCGGTCGGGCCTGCAGATCACCTTCGTGATGATCTTCGCCATCGCCGCGCTGCTGGTCCTGATGGCGGCCGTGCTCATCGGCCTGGTGATCGCCAATCAGATCGCGCGGCCGCTGTCCCGGCTGATCGTCGCGGCCGACAGGGTCCGGGGCGGCGACCTCGGGGTTCGCGTCACGGAGGGCGAGGGGGATGACGAGGTCGGCACGCTCTCCCGTGCCTTCAATCGCATGACCAATCAGCTTGCCGCGCAGCGCAGCGAGCTGCTCGAAGCCTATCGACAGATCGACGAGCGGCGGCGCTTCACCGAAACCGTTCTGTCCGGTGTCTCGGCGGGCGTGGTCGGCCTCGATTCCGAAGGCCGCGTGAACCTGCCGAACCGACGTGCCAGCGAACTGCTTGGCATCGATCTGGACGCCGAGCTGGGGCGCCGCCTTTCCGACGTCGTCCCGGAATTCGCGAGCTTCCTGGAACCCGCGCTGACCACGCCGGACCGCACGCGGACCAGCGAGATCCGCATCGGGCCGCATAGCGACCGCCGCACGCTGCTGGCCCGGATCGGGGCGGAGACCCAGCGCGGCCAGGTCGTGGGCTTCGTGCTGACCTTCGACGACATCTCCGAGCTTCTCTCGGCACAGCGCAAGGCGGCCTGGGCCGATGTCGCGCGCCGGATCGCCCATGAGATCAAGAATCCGCTGACGCCCATCCAGCTTTCCGCCGAACGGCTCAAGCGTCGCTATCTGAAGGAGATCCAGTCCGATCCGGAAACCTTCACGGCCTGCACCGACACCATCGTCCGGCAGGTCGGCGACATCGGGCGCATGGTGGACGAGTTCTCCGCCTTCGCCCGTATGCCGCAACCCGTGATCCGCCCCGAGCCCATGGATCAGGTGGCGCGCGAGGCGCTGATCCTGCAGCAGAACGCGCATCCGGACATCGCCTATCGGACGGACATCCCGGCCCAGGCGCCGCGCGTGCCCTGCGACCGCAGGCTTATTGGCCAGGCCCTCACCAACCTCCTGGCCAATGCGGCGGACGCGGTGGTCATGCGCCGCCAGGCCGAGGAGGCCGAGGGCGGGACGGCTTCGCCGGGGTACATCCGGCTCTCGGTCGAGCCGGGCGAGGACTGGGTCACCCTGGCGGTGGAGGACAATGGAGTAGGCCTGCCGCAAGGCGAGGAACGGGAGCGGCTCACAGAACCGTATGTGACCCACAAGCCGAAAGGGACCGGCCTTGGTCTTGCCATTGTCAAGAAGATCATGGAGGACCACGGCGGTAGGCTGGTGCTGACCGAGCGGGCGGCAACAGGGGAGGGCGGCGCGTCCGGAACCCGCGCGGCGCTGATGCTGCCGCTGCGCGGCCACGTGACCGCCGCCGCGGACACCGGGGGGAGAAGCACGGAGATGCAACGACATGGCGCATGACATCCTGATCGTCGATGACGAACCGGACATTCGCGCGCTGATCGAGGGCATCCTCTCGGACGAAGGCTACGAGACCCGCGCCGCACAGAATTCCGACACTGCCCTGGCGGCGTTCCGCGCCCGGCGGCCCAATCTCGTCATTCTGGACATCTGGCTGCAGAACTCCCGCCTCGACGGCCTCGGTATCCTGGAGGCCATGCAGAGGGAGGAGCCCCAGGTGCCGGTGGTGATGATCTCCGGCCATGGGACCATCGAGACGGCCGTGCAGGCGATCCAGCAGGGCGCCTATGACTTCATCGAGAAGCCGTTCAAGTCGGACCGCCTCATCCTGATCGTCGAGCGCGCCCTGGAAGCGGCGCGGTTGAAGCGCGAGGTCAGCGAGCTCAAGCTGCGCGCCGGGGTGGAGACCGAACTGCTCGGCGCTTCCTCCCAGGTTGTCCAGCTGCGGGCCGCCATCGAGCGCGTGGCGCCCACGGGGAGCCGGGTCCTGATCTCGGGGCCGGCCGGGGCCGGCAAGGAGATCGCGGCACGGATGATCCATGCGCGATCGCGCCGGAACTCCGAGCCCTTCGTCGCGCTCAACTGTGCCACCCTCAACCCGGCGCGGTTCGAGGAGGAGCTTTTCGGCGTCGAGGCCGGCGCGGACGCCCAGGCCTCGCCGCGCCGCGCGGGCGTTCTGGAACGGGCGCATGGCGGGACGCTGCTGCTGGACGAGGTGGCCGACATGCCCCTGGAGACCCAGGGCAAGATCGTCCGCGCCTTGCAGGAGCAGGGTTTCGAGCGGGTGGGCGGCGCGACCCGGGTGAAGGTCGATGTCCGGGTCCTGACCACGACCAATCGCGATCTCTCGGCCGAGATCGCGGCCGGCCGCTTCCGCGAGGACCTCTTCTACCGCCTGGCCGTGGTTCCGCTGCGCGTCCCGGCCCTGCGGGAGCGCCGGGAGGATGTGCCGATCCTGGCCCGCCATTTCATGGCCCGCTCCGCCGAAACCTCGGGCGTTCCCGCGCGCGAGTTGTCCGAGGATGTGCTGGCCACCATGCAGGCCTATGACTGGCCGGGGAATGTCCGCCAGCTTCGCAACCTCGTCGACTGGCTGCTGATCATGGCGCCGGGCGGGCCGGGAGAGCCGATCCGGCCCGAGATGCTGCCGCCCGAGGTGGGCTCCGCGGCCCCGGCGGCGCTGAAGCTCGACCGTTCGAGCGAGATCATGACGCTGCCGCTGCGCGAGGCGAGGGAATTGTTCGAGAAGCAGTATCTGGAGGCGCAGCTGCTCCGCTTCGGCGGCAATATCAGCCGCACGGCCAATTTTGTCGGCATGGAGCGCAGCGCTCTGCACCGCAAGCTGAAGTTCCTGGGGGTTCAGGCCGAGGACCGGGCGCCGCAGGTCTGACCCTCCACCCGGCCATGGCCATGCCGTTCATCTCGCTCCATCATCAGGAAGAGCCTTGGGCATGTCCCGTATCGCCTATGTCAATGGCCGCTATGTCCCGCAGCGCCATGCCAGCGTGAACGTCGAGGATCGCGGCTACCAGTTCGGGGACGGTATCTACGAGGTCGTGCACCTCTATGGCGGGGGCTTCGTCGACGAGGACCGCCACCTCGACCGGCTCGAGCGCTCTCTGCGAGAGATCCGCCTCCCCATGCCGTTGTCCCGGCAGGCGCTGTCCCATGTCCTGCTGGAAGTGGCGCGCAGGAACCGGGTGACCGAGGGTCTCCTCTACATGCAGGTGACGAGGGGCGTGGCCCGGCGCGACCATCCGTTCCCCGCCGAGCCGGTCCCGCCGGCCCTGGTGGTGACCGTCAAGCGGATCAAGCCCTATCCGCGCAGCATCGACGGCTGGGGCGGCGACGCCATCACCCTGCCCGATCTTCGCTGGGCGCGGCGCGATATCAAGAGCCTGAACCTGTTGCCGAACGTCCTGGCGCGCCAGGCGGCCCGCGAGCAGGGCGCCATCGAGGCCATCCTCTACGAGGAGGAGAGCGGCCTCGTGACCGAAGGGGCGGCGACCACCTTCTGGATCGTCGATGAGGCCGGCCGCATCCGGACCCGCCCCCTCTCGCACGATATCCTGCCGGGCTGCACCCGCGGCGCATTGATGGCCGAGCTGCGCCAGGCGGCGATTTCCTATGACGAGACGCCGTTCACGCTGGAGGATCTGGCGCGGGCCCGGGAGGCCTTCATCACCTCCGCCACCTCCTTCGTGAAGCCCATCCTGCGGATCGACGGACGGCCGGTGGGCGACGGCGCTCCGGGGCCGGTGACCCGGCGGTTGTTCGACATCTTCTCCCGTCACGTGACGGGCGCCCTGAAGAACGCCGCTTGAGCGCCCATCTTCCGCCACCCGCCGCCATCCTGTGGGACTGGGACAACACGCTGGTCGACGCCTGGAGAGGCGTGCAGGCCGGAATGAACGCGGCGCTGCGGGCCTTCGGCATGCCGGAGTGGAGCCTGGAGGAGGTGCGCGCCCGCGCCCGCCTCTCCCTGCGTGACGCCTTTCCGGCGATCTTCGGCGCCGAATGGGAAAGGGCCCGTGACGCCTTCTACGCGGAGGTGCGCGCCCGCCATCTCGAATTCGTGACGCCGCTGGCTGGCACGGAGGCCGCGCTCCGGGCGGCGCGGCCCTGGCCGCTCGGCGTCGTGTCCAACAAGCAGGGGCCGATCCTGCGGGCCGAGGCGGGCCATCTCGGCTGGAGCGGGTTCTTCGCCGCCCTGGTCGGCGCCGGCGACGCGGAAGCGGACAAGCCTCATCCGGCGCCCATTTTCATGGCCCTGCGCCAGCTGGGCGTCGCGCCGGGTCCGGCGGTCTGGTTCGTGGGCGATACCGGCGTGGACATGGAGGCGGCGCGTGCCGCGGGCTGCACCGCCATCCTGATTGGAGATGCCGGGCATGATGGCGGCGTGGCGGCGCTGGCCCCGGACGCCGCCTTCGCGGATGGGCATATCCTGGCCCGCCATCTGCGCGGCCTTGCCAAACCCCCCCCACTTGCCTGATCTTGCCCGCGAACCGGCAGGCAACCTGCCTGCCGGGGCGTCGTTCCGTGCGCGGCCCCGCAGAGGTGCCCGCATGCCTCGCCAAGAAAAAGAAGGACCGAGCCCATGGCCGCCGAGAAGTCCCAGAATGTTCAGGATGTCTTCCTGAACCATGTCCGCAAGAGCAAGACGCCGGTGACCATCTTCCTGGTCAATGGCGTGAAGCTGCAGGGCATCATCACCTGGTTCGACAATTTTTCTGTCCTGCTGCGTCGGGACGGGCACACCCAACTGGTCTATAAGCATGCCATCAGCACCGTCATGCCCGGTGCGCCGATCATGCTGTTCGATGCCTCGGCCGCCGGCGCGGCCCAGCCGCAAGGCGGGACCACGCCGCCGCGAGAAGGCACCATGACCCTGCAACGTGAGGTTAACCCTGTCGGCTCCTCCGACTGACATTGGCCAGGGCGGCGACAAGCCGATGCTTGCCGCCGTCCTGCTGCCGCATGAACGCTCGACGCGCCAGGCTGGCGCCGAGGGCATCATCCAGTTCCCCGAAAGCCGCGCCGCCCACCGCGCGGCCGAAGCCCGGCTGGCGGAAGCCGTCGGGCTGGCCGCGTCGATCGGCCTGACCATCGTCCACAGCGCCGTGCTGCCGCTCCGCGCGCGCCGTCCTTCCACGCTGCTGGGGGAAGGGCAGGTCGATGCAGCCCGGGAAGCCATCGCCGAGCACAAGGTCGGCGTCGTGGTGGTCGATGCCGCCCTGACGCCGGTGCAGCAGCGCAATCTCGAGCGTGCCTGGGACTGCAAGGTCATCGACCGGACCGGGCTGATCTTGGAGATCTTCGGCGAGCGCGCCCGGACACGGGAGGGCAGCCTGCAGGTCGAGCTGGCGCATCTCGAGTATCAGCGCACGCGCCTCGTCCGCTCCTGGACCCATCTGGAGCGTCAGCGGGGCGGCTTCGGCTTCCTGGGCGGTCCTGGCGAAAGCCAGATCGAGATCGACCGGCGGCTGATCGGCGAACGCATCGTCAAGCTGAAGCGTGAGCTTGAGCAGGTTCGCCGGACGCGGGGATTGCACCGGGCGGCGCGTACGCGGGTTCCATTCCCGGTGGTCGCTCTGGTGGGCTACACCAACGCGGGCAAGTCGACGCTTTTCAATGCCCTGACCGGGGCGGGCGTCTATGCCCAGGACCAGCTCTTCGCGACGCTCGATCCGACGATGCGCGCCATCCGCCTGCCGAGCGGGCGGACCGTCATCCTGTCCGACACGGTGGGTTTCATCAGCGATCTGCCGACGCAGCTCATCGAGGCGTTCCGGGCGACGCTCGAGGAGGTGGCCTCCGCCGACATCATCCTGCACGTGCGGGACGTGGCGCATCCGGACACGACGGCGCAGCGGGCCGATGTCATCGGCGTGCTTGCCGAGATGGCCAGCGGCCCTGATCCGGCCCTCGACGAGAACTGGCCGACCCGCACCATCGAGGTGCTGAACAAGGCGGATCTGCTCGGCGGCATCGAGGCGGTGCCGGGCGACGATGGCACCCAGGCGGTCGCCGTCTCTGCGCTGACCGGGGAGGGGCTCGACAGCCTCCGGGCGGCGCTCGACAGCCGACTCGCGGCCGGCATGGAGACGGCCGAGTACAGCCTGGCGCCCGCCGACGGCGCGCGTCTGGCCTGGCTCTACGAGCATGGCGAGGTGCTGGACCGGCGGGACGCCGAGGACGTCATCCGACTGACCGTGCGGCTTTCCCCCGCTGATCGTGCCCGCTTCGAGCGGATCTGAACTGGAGCAGCATTCCATGCCTTTCGACCAGGCCCAGGCCACCGAGATCGCCACGGTTCTGCGCGATGCGTCCCGTGCCGAGATCCTGCCGCGGTTCCGCCGCCTCGCGGCGGGGGAGGTCCGCAGCAAGTCGAGCCCGATCGACCTCGTGACGGATGCCGATGAGGCCGCAGAGCGGCGGATCACCGCCGAGCTGGAGCGCCGCTATCCTGGCTGCGTCGTCGTGGGCGAGGAGGCCTGCGCGGTCGATGCCAGCCTGTTGGACAGGCTGCTGGGTGCCGATCTGGCCTTCGTCGTCGATCCGGTCGATGGCACCGCCAACTTCGCCGCCGGTGTGCCCCTGTTCGGCTGCATGGCGGCCGCCATCCGGCGCGGCGAGGTGGTGGCGGCCTGGATCCACGATCCGCTGGGCGATGACACCGCCATCGCGCTGCGGGGGGAGGGTGCCTGGATCGAGGCGCCGGATGGGCACAGGGCTGATCTGAAGGTGGCCCGTCCGGTGCCTGTCCATCAGATGACCGGCGCCGTTTCCTGGACCTGGATGAGCGAGCCCTACCGCAGCCGGATCACGCAGCGGCTCTCACGCCTGGCCAGCGGTGTTCAGTTTCGCTGCGCGGCGCATGAGTATCGCCTGGTTGCTTCCGGCGGCGCGCATATCGTCGTCTACAACCGCCTCATGCCGTGGGACCATCTGCCCGGCTGGCTCCTGCATCGCGAGGCCGGCGGTTACAGCGCCCGCTTCGATGGCAGCGCCTACCGGGCCGAGCATCGCGACGGGGGCTTGATCGCCGCGCCGGACGAGGCAAGCTGGCACGAGGCGCGCGAGGCCCTGCTGGGAGAGTAGCGGGCTCGCGGAAGCCGGCCGGTTCAGCCGGCGGCTTCCTCCTTCTTAACCGCCTGCCAGGCCGCCTCCATGACGTCGAGGGACACGTCGGCGGGCGATTGGCCCTGCCGGGCCAACTTGCCTTCCACGGCCTGGAAGCGCCGTTCGAACTTGGCGTTCGCGCCGCGCAGGCAGGCCTCCGGGTCGAGATCGAGCTTGCGGGCCAGATTGGCGAGGACGAAAAGCAGATCGCCCAACTCGTCCGCGAGCCGCTCCCGCGAGGCGCCCGGCAATTCCGCGCGAAGCTCCCGGGCTTCCTCCTCCAGCTTATCGAACACCGAGTCGGCATCCGGCCAGTCGAAGCCGACACGCGCGGCGCGGCGCGTCAGCTTGGCCGCGCGTGTCAGGGCGGGCAGGGTGGAGGGCAGCCCCGCCAGGGTTCCCGTCTCGGCACGCGCCTGCCGCTCACGCTGTTTCTGGGCTTCCCAGGCCACGGTCTGCTCCGCGCTGTCGCGCGTCGCCGCCTCACCGAAGACATGGGGGTGGCGGCGGATCATCTTGTCGCCGATGCCGCGCGCCACATCGGCAAAGCCGAAGCTGCCGGCCTCCTGTGCCATCTGGGCGTGATAAACGACCTGGAACAGCAGATCTCCCAGCTCATCCTGGAGCGCCGCCGGATCATCATGGCTTATGGCATCGGCGACCTCATAGGCCTCCTCGATCGTGTAGGGCGCGATGGAGGCGAAGTCCTGCTCCCGATCCCAGGGGCAGCCATCGGGCGCGCGCAGCCGCCGCATGATGTCCAGCAGGCGAAGAAGAGGGGCCGCCGCATCGGTCATGGAAGTCGTACCTCTGATTGCCGCATAAGGAAGATTATGTAAAATCTAGGTGGCGGCAGGAATGGTCAGCTGCATGCCGTCATGCGCGGCTTCCACTCCATCCGGCAAGTTCGCACGCAGCCAGGACCAGTCCATGTCCGTGCCCATATGGGTCAGGACCGTGCGGCGCGGCTTCAGCGCGGCCACCCAGTCCAGCACCTTGTCCAGATGCGCATGCACGGCGTGCGGCCGCCGCTGGAAGCAGCCGACGATCCAGGTATCCAGACCGCCCAGCATCGCCATGCTCTCCTCCGGCATGGCGACGACATCCGTGGAGTAAGCGAAGCCGCCAATCCGCAGGCCGAGCGTCTCCATGACCTTGTGGTCCTGCCGGAAAAGCCGGACCGCCATCCCGGCCGCCTCGACCGTCCGCCCCGGCGCCACGGCGACCGGCGTCAGCGCCGGCCGGAAGAAGATCGGCGGCGTCGGCGGGCGGAAGACATATTCGAAGCGGGCCTGAAGCTCCGCCAACGTCTCCGGCGTCGCGAGCAGCGGCAGGGCTTCGCCCAGCACCCGGTTGATCGGCCGCAGCTCATCCAGCCCCATGATGTGATCGGCATGTCCATGCGTCACCAGGAGGCAGTCCAGCCGCCCTATGCCATTCTCCAGCAGTTGCTGCCGGAGATCGGGCCCGGCATCGACCAGCAGGCGGCGGCCATCCACGCCCTCGATCAGGATCGAGGATCGCTTGCGGCGGTTGCGCGGCTCGCCAGGATCGCAGTGCCCCCAGTCGCCCAACCCATCCGGGCCACCGATCTGCGGCACGCCGGCGGAGCCTCCGCAGCCCAGGACAGTGACCTTCAACGACAAGGGCCTAGGCCGCCTTGCTGAAAAGGCGCCGGAAATTCGCGGTGGTCAGCGCGGCCATGGCCTCCTCGTCCATGTCGTGCAGCCCGGCGAGGACGCGCGCCGTATGGCGGACATAGGACGGTTCGTTGCGCTTCCCCCGGAACGGCACCGGTGCCAGATAGGGCGAGTCCGTTTCGACCAGGATGCGGTCCTTCGGCATGTCCCGGGCGATGTCGCGGATCTCCTGCGACTTCGGGAAGGTCAGCATGCCCGAGAAGGACACGTATCCCCCCATGGCGATCGCCTCCTCCGCCAGCCCGCGGCCGGAGCTGAAGCAATGCAGCACGAAGGAGAAGGCGCCGTCGGCGCGCTCCTCCCGCAGGATGTCCCCGATATCCTGGTCCGCGTCCCGCGCGTGCACGACCAGCGGCAGGCCGGTCTGGCGAGCGGCGCGGATATGCCGCCGGAAGCCCTCCTGCTGAACCGCCCGCGGCGCCTTGTCGTAGAAGTAGTCCAGCCCGCTCTCGCCGATGCCGACGACGCGCGGATGCCCGGCGGCGGCAACGATCTCCGCCACCTCGGGCAGCGGGCTTTCCCCCACATTCTGGGGATGCACGCCGACAGTGGCCCAAACCCCGGGGAATCGTTCCGATATCGATTTAACGTCGGCGGCCTGGCTCATCCGCACGCCAATGGTGACCATCTCTCCCACACCTGCCTCGGCGGCGCGGCCGAGGATGTCCCGGATCTCCTCATCGTTGAAGTAGTCGAGATGGCAGTGGCTATCGACCAGCATCAGGCCGCCTCGTCCTGGATCTTCTGGAACAGGGGGCTGGGCGGCGGCAGCGCCGTCCCGTCGGGCATGGGGCTGGCGAGCGCTGCGAGGCCGCGCTCGCTCTCGGGCACGCCGAGCTGGTCGAGCATGCGGGCCATGGTCCCCGGCATGAAAGGCAGCAGCACCGTGGCGAGGCAGCGCAGCAGGCTGTGCAGATGCCGCAGCACGGACAGCATGCGGGCCGGATCGGTCTTCTTCAGCGACCACGGCTTCTGCGCGTCGATCCAGGAGTTGCCCAGCCGCGTCACCACCCAGATGCGCTCCAGCGCCTCATGGAAGGCCTGGCGGCCCAGCGCCTCGTCGACCTGGCCCGGAAGGGCGCGGATGGCGTCCAGCACCTCGCCATCCGCCGGCAGCTCCGGCCCGGCAGCAGGCAGCCGGCCCTCGCAGTTCTTCTGAATCAGTGCCAGGCTGCGCTGTGCCAGATTGCCCAGATCATTGGCCAACTCGCTGTTCAGGCGTCCGATCAGCGCACGGCGACTGAAATCGCCGTCATTGCCGAAGGGTACCTCGCGCAGCAGGAAGAACCGTACCGGATCCAGCCCGAATTCGTCGATCAGCGCCAGGGGATCGATGACGTTGCCGACCGACTTGGAGATCTTCTGCCCCTCATTGGTCCACCAGCCATGCGCGAAGATGCGGCGGGGCGGCGGCAGGTCGGCGGCCATCAGGAACGCCGGCCAGTAGATGGCATGGAAGCGCAGGATATCCTTGCCGACGAAATGCACGTCGGCCGGCCAGAACTTCCAGAGCTCACCGGTCTCGTCGGGATAGCCGAGGGCGGTGATGTAGTTCGTCAGGGCATCGAGCCACACATACATCACATGGGCATCGTCGCCCGGCACCTTGACGCCCCATTTGAAGGAGGTGCGGGAGATGGAGAGGTCGCTGAGCCCGCTCCTGACGAAGCTGATCACCTCGTTGCGCCGGGTGCCAGGCGCGATGAAATCCGGATGCGCCTCGTAGAAGGCGAGGAGCCTGTCCTGCCAGGCCGAGAGCCGGAAGAAGTAGGAAGGCTCCCTCACCCATTCGACCGGCGCGCCGGTCGGAGCGAACTTCTGCCCGTCCTTCTCCGTGATCTCGTCGGGCCCGCAGAAGGCCTCGTCACGGACCGCGTACCAGCCTTCGTAATGGCCGAGGTAGATCTCGCCCTTCTCCTGCAGCCGGGTCCAGAGCGCGGCGCAGGCCCTCTTGTGCCGCTCCTCCGTGGTGCGGATGAAGGCGTCATTCGAGTAGTTCATGCGGGCGGCCAGTTCGCGGAAGGCCTCGCTCACCATGTCGGTGAAGGCCTGCGGCTGCATCCCCCGCGCCTCGGCGGCCTTCTCGACCTTCTGGCCGTGCTCGTCGGTGCCGGTCAGGAAGAAGACCGCCTGCCCCGACATCCGCCGCCAACGCGCCATCACATCGGCCGCGAGCGAGGTATAGGCATGGCCGATATGCGGCTTGTCGTTGACGTAATAGATCGGTGTGGTCAGGTAGGAGCGGAATTCGCTCGTCATCGTTCAGGTCCTCAACGCGAGGTCAGCTGCGTCAGGCCGGTCAGGACCGCCTGCTTGCGGTCGAGATTCAGGGCTTCCGTCTCGTCGGCCAGGCGGCCAAGGGTGTCCCACAGCGAGGCCCAGTCGGCAAGCGGGCGGGCGGCGATGAAGGCCGGCGCCTCCCCTCCCCGCGCGGCCTCGCGGATGGCCGAGCCCAGGGCATCGCGCAGCAGGGTGATGAAGGTGCCGAAGGCGCTGCCGTCCCTGCGTGCCGCCAGGCTGTCGGCCAGGGCATGCAACTGCCGCCCGTCCAGATCGGGAAGGCCATGCAGGACCGTCTCGACGCTGCGCTGGAGCGTCAGCCCGTCCTCCTCGAACAGCCGAAGCGCACGTCCCGGCGCGCCACCGGAGATCCGCGCCAGAAGCTGAAGCTCAGCCTCCGGCAGGTCGGGCAGCCAGGCCGAGAGGACGGCCTCCATCTCGGCCGGAGGCAGGGGAAACAGCTCGATCCGGCGGCAGCGGCTGCGGATCGTGGGCAGGAGGCGGTCCGGCGCGGCGGTGGTCAGCAGCAGCAGGCTGCGGCTGGGCGGCTCCTCCAGGGTCTTCAGCAGGGCGTTCTGCGCCTCCGGGTTCATCGCTTCGGCCTGCTCGATGACGACGATCCGCCAGCCGCCTTCCGCCGCCGTCAGGCCCAGGAAGCGCGGCACCTGGCGAACCTCGTCCACCCGGATCATCAGCTTCACGCCCCGCTCCCCCGCATTCGGCGCCAGCACGCGCAGGTCGGCATGCCCGCCGGCGGCGACACGGCGGAAGACCGCATCCTGCGGCGGCAGGTGGAGCGGCGGCGAGGAGGGCGGACGGCCGGCCAGCAGCCATCGCGCGAAACGATAGGCCAGCGTCGCCTTGCCGGTGCCCTGCGGCCCCGAGATCAGCCAGGCATGGTGCAACCGTCCTCCCCGGCCCGCCGCCTCCAGTGCCGCCATGGCGGCGTCGTGGCCGTACAGGTCAGGATTGGCCCGCGCCTCCGGGGGGATCACAGCGGTGCCCCGAGCCGATCCGCGAGGACGGCCATGGCCTCCCGCCGCAGCGCCTCGGCCGGCTGCCGCGCATCCAGGATCTGGCAGCGGTCCGGCTCCCCCGTGGCGATGGCCCGGAAGGCGGCGTGGACACGGGCGTGGAAGGGCGCGCCCAGGCGCTCGAACCGATCGGGCAGGCCACGCGACAGGGCCCTGCGCATGCCTTCCGCCGGCGGCAGGTCGAGCACCAGCGTCAGGTCGGGCCGGAAGTCCCCGAGGGCCACATCGGACAGCTTCCGGTACAGGGACAGGTCGAGGCCATGCCCATGGCACTGATAGGCCAGGGTGGAATCGGCGAAGCGGTCGCAGACCACCCAGATCCCGGCCGCCAGGGCAGGACGGATGGTCTTCTCCAGGTGCTCCCGCCGGGCGGCGAACATCAGCATGGCTTCCGCGACCGGATCCCAGTCCACGCTACCCTGCAGCAGAAGCGCGCGCAGCACCTCGGCACCCGGAGCGCCACCCGGCTCCCGGGTCCTCAGCACCGGCAGGCCGGCCTCCGCCAATGCGCGAGCCAGGCCGCCGGACAGGGTGGTCTTTCCGGCGCCCTCGCCGCCTTCCAGCGTGATGAAGGCCGATCGCGCCGCGGGCCGCCCCACCTCAGCCTGAGATCAGGCGGCCGAGAACCGCCGGAATCCGCTGCACCAGGCCGAGCTTCGCGACATCCGCCCCGGCATAGAGCGGCAGGACCATAGGCGGTACGCCCTGGCCGGAGACTTCCAACTGGCCAGCCTCCTGCCCCTTGGCCACCGGAGCCTGCAGAGGACTGTCATACCGCAGCTTCACCGTCAGGCTGCGCCGCCATTGCCGCGGCAGCGTCAGCACCAGATCCTTGCCGCCGACCAGGGGGATTGTCGGCCTGTCACCGAGATAGACGGGCGCCTCCTCCACCGTATCGGCGGCGCGGAACAGCACGACGTTCTCGAACTCGCGGAAGCCCCATTCCATCAGCCGCTCGGACTCCTCTGCCCGCGCGCGCATCGAGTTCAGGCCGTTGACCACCAGGATCAGTCGCCGGTCGCCCCGCTTGGCGGTGCCGGTCAGCCCGTAGCCCGCATCCTCCGTATGGCCGGTCTTCAGCCCGTCGGCGCCCGCGACGCG
This sequence comes from Teichococcus aerofrigidensis, assembly GCF_054073225.1. Taxonomy (NCBI): domain Bacteria; kingdom Pseudomonadati; phylum Pseudomonadota; class Alphaproteobacteria; order Acetobacterales; family Roseomonadaceae; genus Roseomonas; species Teichococcus aerofrigidensis. The sequence goes on along the minus strand of NZ_JBSXMU010000002.1, from coordinate 124,013 downwards.
GCCCAGCAGCGGATTGCGGTTCTCCTGGTTGATGTCGTGCCAGCGGAAGGAGCGCTCGCTGTAGAAGCGGAAGGCGTCCGGGAAATCGTGGATCAGGCGGCTGGCCAGGATCGCCAGGTCGCGCGCCGTCATGCGGTGCTCGGGGTCGGGCCAGCCGGTCGCGTTGCGGAAGTGGCTGTCCTTCAGGCCGATCCGCTTGCCGTACTCGTTCAGAAGCTCGGCGAACTGCTGCTCGCTGCCGCTGATGCCCTCGGCCAGGACGATGCAGGCATCATTACCCGACTGGATGATCACACCCCGTGCCAGGTTCTCGACACTGACGGAGCTGCCGAGCTCGACGAACATCTTGGAGCCGCCCATGCGCCAGGCGCGCTCGCTGACCGGCAGCTCCTGGTCCCAGCGCAGCCGCCCCTGCTTCAGCAGGTCGAAGACGACGTACATCGTCATCAGCTTCGACATCGAGGAAGGCGGCATCAACTCATCCGCGTTCTTCTCGAGCAGCACCGCGCCGGTATCAGCGTCGATGATGAGGGCCTGCCGGGCCTGCGTATCCACCGGCCCGAGGGGCGTGGTCGCCGGGCTGGTCGGCGGCGGGGCCGGTCGCGCGGCCGGGCGGCGCTGCGCCAGGGCCTCTCCCGCACCGGTGGTGGTCAGCGCGCCGGCGGCGACAACCGCGCCGGCACCGCCCAGCAACTCGCGGCGAAGCGGCATGGCGGGGATTCTCCTCATGGGGCTCAGTCGATCAGGATGCGGGCTTCGGACAGGCCGGACCGGAGCACGGCCTCGAGCGCTGTATCCGCCTGCGCGACGGATGCATAGGGGCCAAGGCGGACACGGTATTCGGGCCGGCGGGACGGGCCATGGCTCTCGACCCGGGCGCCGATCCGCGCCGCCTGCCGCTGGGCGTCGGCCCGATTGAAGAAGGTGCCCGCCTGGATGACCATCCGGCCGGGACGGGGCGGCAGCGTGGCAACCTCCTCCGGCAGCCGGAGCGGCGGCGGCGCGGGAGCCGCCACCTCCTCCGCCGCGCGGCGGCCCGGCGGAGACGCGGCCGGGCCGGCCTGGCTCCAGGTGCCTGGCAGCGGTGCCAGCGCCTCGCCTTCCAGCGCCCCGCGGGGCGCCGTGGCGACAGCCAGAACGGTGGAGACATCCTGCGGCGACGTGGCGGACAGGGCGCGCGACAGCCCCGGCTCGACCGCCAGGGCGATCTGTGCCCCGCCCGCCGCCGGAATGCGCAGCAGATCCGCGGCGCGGCGGGACAGCTCCAGCACCCGCCCCGGATGCTCCGGCCCCCGGTCATTCACCCGCACCAGGAGGCTGAGCCCATTCTCGAGATTGGTCGCCCGCAGGATGGCGGGCAGCTGCAGGGTCCGGTGCGCCGCCGTCAGGAGGGCCGGATCATGGACCTCGCCATTGGCGGTTCGCCGCCCGGCACGCGGGTCGGCCACGACACTCGCCAGGCCGGTCTCCTGCAGGCCGAAATCCTCCTTCGGATAGGACCAGACGCCGCCCATCTGGTAGGCCCCGCCGATCAGATAGCGGCCGCCTGCCGCCGGACCCGATGGCGCGGGAGGCCGATGGCAGGCCGTGACCAGCACCGGCAGCGCCAGGCTCATGCCGAGGACGGCGCGGCGCCTCATGCCACGAGATCGGACAACAGCCCGACGGCGAGGGCGTAGTAGTCGGAGGGATTGTATCGACGAATCACGTTGAAGTTCTGGTAGACCGCGAAGGCCTGCCCGCCCGCCCCGCCGGGCAGCAGGATGGAGGTGGCCATGTCCAGCGGCGGCAGGGGCGTGCCGTCGCTGGCCCGGACCCCGGCCTGCACCCAGTCGCGCAGCGGGCGGCGCGTGCCGCGGCCGGCCTGCCCGCGATCGAAGCCCGAGGGCAGCAGGACCTCACGCCCCCAGCGCTCGTCCCCGCGCCAGCCATTGCGGCCGAGATAATTGGCGATGGAGGCCAGGGCATCGGCCCGGTTGTCCCAGATGTCGCGCCGGCCATCGCCATCGAAGTCCACGGCGAGACGCTCGAAGCTCGAGGGCATGAACTGCGGGTGCCCCATGGCGCCCGCGTAGCTGCCCCGCATCCGCTCCGGTGTGACATCCCCCGCCTGCAGGATCCGCAGGGCCGCCATCAGCTCGCCACGGAAGAAATCGTGACGCCGCCCGTCCCAGGCCAGCGTGGCCAGGGCCTCGATCACGTTGAAGGTGCCGGTGAAGCCGCCATAGTTCGTCTCCAGGCCCCAGACGGCGACGACCACGCGGGGAGACACCTGGTAGCGTTGCCAGATGGCATCCAGAAGCGCCTGGTTGTCCTGGAAGGCCTGCCGGCCACGCTCGATGCGCTGGGCGGAAAGCCGGCTGTCCCGGTACTGCTCCCAGGTCAGCGTGAACTCGGGCTGGCGCCGGTCAAGCTCAAGCACCTTCTCGTTCGGCCGTATCCCCGTCAGGGCCCTTTGCAGCACGGATTGCGAGATCCCCGCACGCCGGGCATCCGACGCGACCTCGGCCATGAAGGCCTCGAAGCTGGAGGTGGCGGCCTGCGCACCGGTTGCGGCAAGCGCAGGGAGGGCGGCGACTCGGGAGAGGAGGAAACGACGACTGACCATGCGCGAGAGGTGCCATGAGGGCCCGCCGGACTGCAACCGCTGGCGTCATGCGCTGCGGCTCCTGTTACTTAAGGGCGAAAGAGAGTTGACCAAATTCATTGCGATTTCGCATCAAATCGTGTCGGAAGCGGCTCCCTGTGGCCGCATCCCACTTCCCTTAAGGCAGCGAGAGCGCTAACGGCGCGTGCGGGACGATGCGACATCGCGTCCGCAGACGGATGGGTGGCCGAGTGGTTTAAGGCAGCGGTCTTGAAAACCGCCGTAGGGGTAACTCTACCGTGGGTTCGAATCCCACCCCATCCGCCAGACGCCGCCCCCTAGCCCTCCACGATGCCGATGAGACCCCTCAGGGCGATAATCCATGGTCATCCGTTCGGCGCTGGTCCCATCCCCCGCCTTTCCGGCCGGTCAGGGCGCTCGCAGGAGGGCGCCGCCAAGGGTTGCCAGGCGCTGCGTGCCGTCGGCCAGGACGGAGGCCGCCTCCGCGCAGAAGGACGGCAGGACGGCGCCGGCGAGATGGCAGATCCCGCCGGCGGCCCAGTCCGCGCGGATCGTGCTCCGTTCAGCCAAGCCGCCCCAGGACCATGACAGGATCACAGCCACGATCAGCGGCTCGAAGGGCGAACCGGTCCGGCACAGCGGCAAGGCATAGGTGCCCTTGAAAGGCCAGGCGAGGCGGAGGCCACCGGGCGTCAACAGGTCTGCCGCCAGATGAGAGACATAGCCGACCGCCAAGGGCGCCGCGACGACGAAAGGCACGTCATGGCGCAGCAGCACGGCAAGACAGGCGAGGAGCGCCAGCAGCGAATGAGTCATTCCCCGGTGGCCGAAGATCGCGGCACAGGGACGGGAGATGAACCACAATCGCCGGCCCACCCAGGATTTCGGATGGTCGATATCCGGCGCCAGCGCCCCCACCACGGCCAGGCCGAGCAGGGCCGGATCCAGGGCCGGCAGACCCAGCCTGGGCGCCGCCAGCATCCAGGCGGCTGCACCCAGAGCGACATGCGAGCCCGCCATCATGACAGCCGGACAACCCCTTGACGATGCAAACTCAAACTAGGAGTCAGGAATCAAGGGTACAAGCCTGATTCCAAGGGATTCTGTGGCTCAGACCTGCCTCAGGGGTGCTTTGGCGGCCTGAGGGTCTATATTGGCGGGGTGAATCTCGTATCCTCCAATCGCGGCCACCTCGATATCGAGGTCGTCTATGATCTCGTCTGCCCCTGGTGCTTCCTGGGCGCCAGGCGGCTGCGACGCATGCTGGCCCGGCGCGCCGATATCCTGACGACGGTGCGCTGGCGTCCGTTCCTGCTGAATCCGGAGCTGGGTGCCGGGGCGGGCCATCGGCACGAGCAGGCCGCCCGCCGCTTCGGCAGCGAGGAGCGCATGCGCCGGCTGCACGCCACCATGACGGAGCTGGGCCGGCCGGAAGGCATCGATTTCCGTTTCGAACGCATCCGCCGCGTCCCCTCCTCCGTCGACGCGCACCGCCTGGTCCGCCTGGCGGGGCAGCACGGCATTGCCGATGCGCTGGTGGATGGGCTGTTCACGGCGCATTTCAGCGAGGGCGCCGACATCGGTGACCACGAGGTCCTGGCCCGACTGGGTGAGCGCTACGGGCTCGACCAGCGCACCGTCCTGCGGTTTCTCGCGACCGGCCTGGAGGTGGAGGCGGTCCATGCGGAGAACCTCCGGGCCCATCGCCTCGGCATCAATGGGGTCCCTTGCTTCGTGATTTCCGGAGGCGGCGGCATCGGGTCGAGCCACGCCATCGCCGGCGCCCAGGAGCCGGAAGTCCTGGGGCGCCTGCTGGACGTGGCCCTGGCCGAAGCGATGGAGTTCTGAGGCAAGCCGGTGTCAGGCGGCGCGCCCCTGCGCCGCGACGCCGGCCAGCGCGGCCAGCATGTCCTTCGCGGTACGGACGCGCGTCTTCAGGTCCATTTCCCGCACCATGGCCAGCTTGTGGTCCGGCCGCAGCTTCACCAGCCCCTTCTGGGCTGTCACCCAGTTCACCAGCCCGCCCGGATTGGCGAAACGGTTCTGGCGGAAGGTCAGGACAATGCCCTTCGGCCCGGCATCAAGCTTCTCGACACCCGCCTGCCGGCAGAGGTGCTTGATGGAGACGACCTGAAGCAGGTTCTCGACCTCCGCCGGAAGCGGGCCGAAGCGATCGGCGAGCTCGGCCGCCATGGCCTCGACCTCGGCCTCGCCCGCCAGGGCACCGATGCGCCGGTAGAGACCGAGACGCACCGGCAGGTCGGCCACGTAGCTCTCGGGGATGAGGACCGGCAGGCCGAGATTGATCTGCGGCGTCCACTCGCGATCCTCCTCATCCCGGCGCCCCTGCCCCGCCTTGATGGTCGCCACCGCCTCCTCCAGCATCTGCTGGTAGAGTTCGATGCCGACCTCGCGGATATGACCCGACTGCTCGTCGCCGAGCAGATTGCCGGCACCGCGGATATCAAGGTCATGGCTGGCCAGCGTGAAACCGGCGCCGAGATTGTCCAGCGTCTGCATCACTGCCAAGCGCTTCTCCGCCGAGCCCGAAAGGCGCTGCGCCGCCGGCCAGGTCAGATAGGCATAGCCACGCAGCTTGCCCCGGCCCACCCGGCCGCGAAGCTGGTAAAGCTGCGCCAGACCGAACATGTCGGCGCGATAGATGATGAGAGTATTGACCGCGGGCATGTCGAGCCCGCTCTCGACGATGTTGGTCGCCAGCAGGATGTCATACTTGCCGTCGCCGAACTCGGTCATGACGCGTTCGAGCTCGGTCGGGGTCAGCCTCCCATGCGCCTGCACCGTGCGCGCCTCCGGCACGATCTCGGCCAAGCGGGCGGCCATTCTCGGCAGGTCCTCCAGGCGTGGCACCACGCAGAAGATCTGCCCGCCACGGAAGCGCTCGCGCTGGATCGCCTCGCGGATGACGACCGAATCGAAGGGCATGATGAAGGTGCGCACCGCCAGGCGGTCGACCGGCGGCGTGGCGATGACGCTCATCTCCCGCACCCCCGTGAGCGCCAGCTGCAGCGTCCGCGGAATCGGCGTCGCCGTCAGCGTCAGGACATGGACATCGGCCCGCAGCGCCTTGAGCCTCTCCTTGTGCGCCACGCCGAAATGCTGCTCCTCATCGACGATGACGAGGCCGAGGTCGGCGAAGTCGATGCCCTTGGCCAGCAGGGCATGCGTGCCGACCACGATGTTGATGGAGCCGTCGGCGAGCCCGGCCTTGACCGCCGCCGCCTCCTTCGCCGTGACCATGCGGGAGAGCTGGGCGACCTTGATCGGCAATCCCGCGAAGCGGGCGGTGAAGGTGCGGAAATGCTGGCGCGAGAGAAGAGTGGTCGGCACCACCACGGCCACCTGCGCGCCGGTCATGGCGACGACGAAGGCGGCCCGGAGGGCGATTTCCGTCTTGCCGAAGCCGACATCGCCGCAGATCAGGCGGTCCATGGGCCGGCCGGCCGACAGATCCTCCAGCACATCGGCGATGGCGCGCTGCTGATCCTCGGTTTCGGCGAAGGGGAAGCGCGCGCAGAACTCGTCCCAGGCCCCTTCGGGCGGGGTGGCCAGATGGGCTTCCTTGACCTTGCGCTCCGCCGCGACCCGGATCAGCTGGCCCGCCATGTCGGCGATCCGCTGCTTGGCCTTGGCCTTGCGGTTCTGCCAGGAGGTGCCGCCCAGCTTGTCCAGCGTCGCCCCGGCGGTGTCGCTGCCGAAGCGCGACAGCAGCTCGATGTTCTCGACCGGCAGGAACAGCCTGTCGCCGCCGTCATAGACCAGGCGGAGGCAGTCATGCGGGGCGCCCGAGACCTCGATGGTCGCCAGGCCGTCATAGCGGCCGATGCCATGCTCCTGGTGCACGACCAGGTCGCCCTCGGCGATCTCGGTGGCATCGGCGATGAACTGGTCCGCCCGCTTGCGGCGCCGCGGCGGCCGGGCGATGCGCTCGCCGAGAAGATCCTGCTCGCCGGTGACGGCGATGGCGCCGCCCTTGCCGCCTTCCGGGCCCGGCCCGACGAAGCCGCGCTCCAGGCCATAGACGACGAGGCCGATCATGCCGGCCGGCAGGCGCCGGGCCGCAGCCCAGTCCTCCACCGGCTGCGCGGTCACGCCATTCTCGCGCAGCAGGTTGCCCAGCCGGTCCCGCGAGCCCCGGGTCCAGGCGGCGACGAGCGGGCGGTGGCCGCTCCGCGCCAGGCTCTCGGCCTGCTCGCGGAAGGCGGTGAAGACATTCTGCCCCGAGGCCCGCGCCTCCGCGTAGAGGCGCCCTGGCCGCCCTCCGGCCTCGATACCCTCCGCCCCCTCGGGCCGGGGGAAAGGGCTGAAGGAGAGCAGCGGGCCGCCCGACAGCATGGCATCCCAGTCGGCGCGGCTGAGGTAGAGCCGGCCCGGCGGCACCGGCCGATAAGGCACCTCCCCCTCGCGGGACGGGCCGCGCCGCGCCTGATAGTGATCCTCGATCATCTCGAGCCGGGCCTCGAGCGCGTCCCCGGCCTGGTGGTCCAGGCTGACGGAGGCGCCGGGCATGTAGTCGAGCAGCGTCGCCATGCTCTCATGGAACAGCGCCGCCCAGTGCTCCATGCCGGGGTGGCGCCGGCCGGCGGAGATCGAGACGTAGAGGGGGTCCTCGCCAGAGGCCGGGCCGAAGAGGTCCCGGTAGCCGGTCCGGAAGCGCGCGATCGAGGCCTCGTCGAGGAAGACCTCGCCAACCGGCCGCAGCCAGAGCTCCTGCAGGACCGCGCCGCTTCGCTGCGTCTCGGTGGAGAAATGGCGCAGGCTCTCGATCTCGTCGCCGAAGAGGTCCAGGCGAACCGGCTCCGCTTCACCGGCCGGATAGAGATCGACGATGCCACCGCGCACGGCGTACTCGCCCGGCTCCATCACGGTCGCCACCCGGCCATAGCCATTGGCCTCCAGGAAGCCGGCCAGCCGCTCGGGCGCGATGCGGCCGCCACGGCGCAGCAGCAGCGTCGCGTCCGCGAAGACCGCGGGCGGCGGAATGCGCTGCACCAGGGCATTCACGGTGGTCAGCACGAGCCTGGGCCGCTGCCCGGTTTCCAGCAGCCGGGTCAGCGTCGCGACGCGCTCGGCCACGAGTTCGGCATGCGGCGAGACCCGGTCATAGGGCAGGCAATCCCAGGCCGGTAGGCGCAGCACCTCGATCTCCGGCGCGAAGAAGCCGAGCCCCTCCTGCATCCGGGCCATGCGCGCATCGTCCCGGCAGACATGCAGCACCGGTCCGGAAAACTCCCGCCTGCGGCGGGACAGCAGAAGGGCGTCGAAACCCTCGGGAGCGCCGTAGACGGTCAATGCGGTCATGCGCGGCGCGCGGCCTCCGGCACGCCGGCGCCGGTGCGGGAGCATTCCTCCCGCATCCGCGCCATCATCGGCGTCATGACCTCCGGAGGGATGGGCCGGCGGCCACTGAGCCAATCGGCCAGGTCGACATCGAGATGGTCGAGCACCGCCTCCAGCTCGTCCAGCTCCGGGTCGGTGAAGACGGCGATATGGCGCGCCACGAAGCCGCCGACCATCAGGTCGGTCTCCTTCGTGCCGCGATGGTGAGCCCGGAACAGCAGGCGGCGGCGGCGGGGGGTCAGCTCGGGGGTGGTGTTTTCGGTCAGGGACATGTCGGCGCCTTATCAGGCTGGCATATAGAGGCTGATGGGAATCATGTCAGCCCAAGAGGCCGAACTGTATCCGGCGGCGCCGCTCCTGGCGCCGCTGTCCAGCCTGCCCTTGCCGGAGGAGAAACGGAAGCGCCTGGCCCAGGCCGTCGAGGGCGACAGGCTGATCGACCTGCTCTTCCACATGCCGGAACGCTACCAGGACCGCCGGGCGAGCCTGCCGCAGGAAGGCGAGGTCGCCACGCTGGAGGTCCGGGTGCTCAGCGTCCAGCCGCCCCGCAGCCCGACGCAGCCCTGGTCGGTCTGCTGCGAGTCGCCGGCCGGCCTTCTCGACCTGATCTATTTCGGCCGGCGCTCCTGGCTCGGCGCCTGGCTCGGCCGCACCTATCCGGAGGGCGCGGTCCGTCGCGTGTCCGGGCGGATGAAGCGCTTCCGAGACCGCTGGCAGATGGAGGCCCCCGACTTCGTCTCTCCGCCCGACGACATTCCCGAGATCCAGCCCATCTGGCCGCTGGTGCGCGGCCTCGGTCAGCGGGATGTCGGGCGCGCCATGGCGGAGGCGTGCGGGGCCCTGCCCGACCTGCCCGAATGGCAGGATCGCAACCTCCTGGCACGGCGCCGCTGGCCTGCCTTCGGCGGGGCCCTGCGCGCCCTGCAGATGCCGGACGAGTCGCCTCCCGAGGCACCGCGCGAGCGGCTGGCCTATGACGAGCTGCTGGCCGGACAACTCGCCGTCGGCCTGGTGCGCCGTACCGTCCTGCACCGCCCGGGGCGTGCCCTGATCGGCAGCGGCCTGCTCCGGGAGGCCGCCCTGAAGGCCTTCGGCTTCCCGCCCACCGCCGCGCAGGAGCGGGCCCTGGCGGAGATCGATGCCGACCTGGCGGCGCCGCGGCGCATGCTCCGCCTGCTGCAGGGCGATGTCGGCGCCGGCAAGACGCTGGTTGCCGTGCTGGCCATGCTGCGTGCCGTCGAGGGCGGCGCCCAGGCGGCGCTGATGGCGCCCACCGAGCTGCTGGCCCGGCAGCATCTGAGGACGCTGGAGAAGCTGGCGGGCGCGGCGCGGGTGCCCTGCGCGCTGCTCGCCGGCTCGGTCAAGGGCAAGGCGCGGCGGCAGGTGCTCGGAGGGCTGGCCCGGGGTGATCTCCCCCTGGTCGTGGGCACCCACGCGCTGATCGAGGAGGGGGTGGCCTTTCATGACCTCGGCCTTGTGGTTGTGGACGAGCAGCATCGCTTCGGCGTGGAGCAGCGCCTGGCCCTGGCCGAGAAGGGCACGACCGATGTCCTGGTCATGACCGCGACCCCGATCCCCCGCACGCTGCTGCTGACGCAATGGGGAGACATGGCGGTCAGCCGGCTCGAGGGCCGGCCCGCCGGACGGCAGCCCATCGTGACGCGGATCATCAGCCGCGAGCGGCGCGCGGAGCTGACGGCGCGGCTGCGCGCCGCCTTCGCCGCCGGGCACCGGGCCTACTGGGTGGTGCGGGCGGTGGAGGAAGGCGAGAGACACGATAACGCCGCCGCGGAGACCACCTTCGCCGAGCTGGCCGCCCTGTTCGGCGACAAGGTCCGCCTGGCCCACGGCGCCCAGAAGCTGGAGGTCCGCGAGGCCGCCCTGCAGGACTTCGCCTCCGGCCGCGCGCAGCTCCTGGTTGCCACGACGGTGGTCGAGGTCGGTGTGGACGTGCCGGACGCCACCATCATGATCATCGAACAAGCCGAGCGTTTCGGCCTCGCCGCCCTTCACCAGTTGCGTGGCCGCGTGGGCCGCGGTCCGGCGCAGTCCTTCTGCCTGCTGCTCCCCTCCGCCGAGCTGAACGAATCCGAGCAGCGCCGGCTGGCCGTGCTCCGGGACACGCAGGACGGTTTCGTCATCGCCGACGCCGATCTCGACCACCGCGGCGGCGGCGATGCGCTCGGCCTTCGCCAGGCTGGCCGCCTGGGCCGCCGCATCGCCGATCCGCAGCGCCACGGCGGCATGATCCGCATGGCCCATCAGGACGCCGCGCTGCTGCTGGAGAAGGACCCGGAGCTGCGGGCCACGCCGCGCGGGCGCGCGGCCCGGATGCTGCTGGCCCTGTTCGGCCATGACCTCACCCTCGCTCCGCTCGCCGCGGGCTGAGTCCGCCGCGACAATCCGATACAGCGCCGGGGCTTGCAAACCCTCCTGCCACGATTAAACCGGACCGGCATCCGGTCCTGCAGGGGGTATGCGCGGTTGTCCGCACTCATCGAGATCGACCGTCTGACCAAGCGCTTCGGTACCTTCACCGCCGTGGACAACGTGTCCTTCCAGGTCGCCCGTGGCGAGGTGCTGGGCTTCCTCGGACCGAACGGCGCCGGCAAATCGACCACCATGAAGATGCTCGCCGGCTTCGTGACGCCGAGCGCGGGGGCGGCGCGGATCTGCGGCGAGGATGTCGTCGCCCGGCCTGTCGAAGCCAAGCGGCAACTCGGTTATCTTCCTGAGGGCGCGCCCACCTATCCCGAGATGACGGTGCAGTCCTTCCTGGGCTTCGTCGCGCGCATCCGCGGCTACCGCGGCGGCGAGGAACGCGAGCGCGTGGCCCATGCCATGCGGCTGACCACGCTGGAGGGCGTGCGACTGCAGCCCATCGAGACCCTGTCCAAGGGCTTCAAGCGCCGCGTCGGCCTGGCCCAGGCGCTGCTGCACGATCCGCCGGTGCTGGTGCTGGACGAGCCTACCGATGGCCTCGACCCCAACCAGAAGCATGAGGTGCGCCGCCTGATCGGACAGATGGCGCCGAGCAAGGCCATCATCATCTCGACCCATATCCTCGAGGAGGTCTCGGCGATCTGCACGCGCGCCATCATCATCGCGCGCGGGCGCCTGCTGGCGGATGCGACGCCCGCGGAGCTGGCCCGGCGCGGCCCCTCGCTGGATGCCGTCTTCCGCGAGCTGACCCTGTCGCAGGAGGCGCCGTGATGGCGGGCGCGCTGACCATCGCCCGGCGGGAGCTGGCCGGCTACTTCGCCACCCCCGTCGCCTATGTCTTCATCGTCATCTTCCTCGTGATGTCCGGCACGTTGACCTTCACCCTCGGCAACTTCTTCGACCGCGGAACGGCGGATCTGCAGCCCTTCTTCGGCTTCGTGCCCTGGCTGTTCCTCTTCCTGGTGCCGGCCCTCACCATGCGGCTCTGGGCCGAGGAGCGCCGCCTCGGCACCATCGAGCTCCTGCTGACGCTGCCCGTCACGCAGTGGCAGGCCGTGCTGGGCAAGTTCCTGGCGGCATGGCTGTTCTGCGGCATCGCGCTGGCGCTGACTTTCCCGCTGGTGCTGACGGTCAATTATCTCGGGCGGCCCGACAATGGCGTCATCGCCACCGGCTACATCGGCTGCCTTCTCGTGGCCGGGGCCTATCTCTCCATCGGTGCCGCCATCTCCGCGCTGACCAAGAACCAGGTCGTCGCCTTCGTGCTGGCCGTCGCGGTCTGCTTCCTGTTCGCCGCCTCGGGCAGCCCGGTCGTCACGGATTTCCTGTCGCGCCGCATCCCCGTCATGGCGGAGATCGCGCGCGGCATCTCCGTCACCGAACGCCTCGGCGACCTCTCGCGCGGCATCGTCGCCCTGCGCGACCTGGTCTTCTTCGGCACCTTCATCGGCTTCTGGCTCTTCGCCAACACCCTGGCCGTCGATCACCGGAAGGCCGACTGAACGATGCCCCGGACCTCCCCTTCCCCCGCCGCCCCGCCCCTCGCTTCCGGCCGGCTGCTCTATTCCCTGGCCGGGTTGGCGGCGGCCCTGGTGCTGGCCGTGTCGGTGAATCTGCTGGCCGCGCGGCTGCTTCCTCATGCCCGGCTCGATCTGACCCAGCAGCATCTCTACACGCTCTCGGACGGAACCCGGCAGGTGCTGTCCGGCCTGCGGGATCCCATCACGCTGCGGCTGTTCTATTCGCGGCAGCTCGGCGGCGCCGCGCCGGTCTTCGGCGCCTATGCCGACAGGGTGCGCGAGATGCTGCAGGAATATGCCAGCGCATCGGACGGCAGGCTGCGGCTGGAGTTCCTGGACCCCGAGCCCTTCAGCGAGACGGAGGACCGCGCCCTCTCCTACGGCATCCAGGGCGTGCCGATCGACCAGACGGGAGAGCAGGTCTATTTCGGCATCGCCGGAACCAACCTGATCGACGACGAACGCGTGCTGCCGTTCCTGCAGCCCGAACGCGAGCGGTTCCTGGAATACGATCTGACGCGGCTGATCCACGAACTGTCCAACCCCCGGCGGCCGGTGGTGGGACTGCTTTCGGCACTGCCCCTGAATGGCGACCCCCGCGCGCTGATGATGCGCGTGCCGGGCGCCGGCCAGCCCTTCGTCATCGCCAACCAGCTCCGGCAGTTCTTCTCCCTGCGCGAGATCGCGCCCGAGACGCAGCGGATCGATCCCGATGTCGAGGTGCTGATCGTCGCGCAGCCGCAGAACCTGCCGGAGGCGATGCTCTACGCCATCGATCAGTTCGTCATGCGCGGCGGCAAGCTCTTCGCGATGACCGATCCGCACAGCGAGAGCCAGGCCTCGCGTCCCGGCCCGAACGGGCAGCCGGTGCGGGACACGGCATCGGGCCTGGACCGCCTGCTGAATGCCTGGGGCATCGAGACGCCGCGCGACAAGGTGGTGCTCGACCAGCGCGGTGCCTGGCGCGTCCGGGCCAATCCGCAGGATCGCGTGCAGGCGGTGGACTACCTGGCCTGGTTCAACGCCACCGGCGATTCGCTGACGCGGAGCGATGTGGCCACGGCCGATCTGCAGCAGGTCACCTTCGCCTCGGCCGGCGAGGTGCGGCACAGGCCGGACGCCCCGATCGAGTTCACGCCGCTGATCACCAGCAGCGACCGCGCGATGCTGGTGGACGTGGCCCGTGTGCGCGAAAGCCCCGACCCTGCCCGGCTGCTGGCCGAGTTCCGCCCCGACGGCCAGCGACACGTTCTGCTGGCCCGCGCCCGTGGCATGCTGCGCAGCGCCTTCCCGGATGGCCCGCCCGCCTTGCCGGAAGGTGTGGCGCGCGAGGAGGGCCTGCCGGCCCATCTGGAGAAGAGCGAGGGACCGGCCAATCTCGTCGTCGCCAACGACTCCGATTTGCTGGAGGACCGTTTCTGGGTCCAGGTCCAGGATTTCCTCGGGCAGCAGACAGCGACCCCCTTCAGTGACAACGGCGCCCTGGTGGCCAATCTGACCGACACCCTGGCCGGCGGCGACGCCCTGATCGGCCTGCGCTCCCGGGGCGAATCGCTGCGCCCCTTCGGTGTGGTGGAGGAGATCCGCCGCGATGCTGAGGCCAGATACCGGCAGACCGAACAGGACCTGACCCGCAAGCTGGAGGCCACGGAGCGCCGCCTGCGCGAGCTGCGTCAGGGCACCGGCGCGGCTGGCGGCCAGGCCCAGGCGGTCATCACGCCCGAGCAGAGGGCGGAAATCGACCAGGCCAGGGCGGAGATCGTCGCGACGCGCGGCCAGCTCCGCGGCGTTCAGCTCGAGCTGCGCCGTGACATCGAACGGCTGGAGACCACCCTGCGCGTCCTCAACATCGCCCTGGTGCCGATCCTGCTGACGCTCTTCGCGATTGGCCTCGCCCTGGCCCGGGGCCGCCGTCGCAGCGCCGCGCGGGGCTGAGGGAGCACGCCATGCAACGCCGATCCCTCCTGCTCCTGAGTGGCGCCGCCGCGCTTTCGGCCGGCGCGGTCGTCCTGCTCGGCTCCGGCGGCCCGCCGCCTCCGGAGACCGGGTCCGCGCCCCTGATGTTCCGTGACCTCGCCACGCGGCTGGCCGCGGCGGCGCGCATCGAGGTCGAGCGGCATGACGGCCGACTGAGCGTGATCCGCCAGGGCGAGGCCTGGGTCCTGCCGGAGAAGGCCGGTTATCCCGCCCGCCCTGAGAAGGTGCGGGAAGTCCTGGTCGGCCTGACCGAGCTGCGCCTGACCGAGCCGCGCACCAGCGATCCGGCCATGTTCGAGCGGCTGGGCTTGCGGGATCCGTCCAGGGAGGGTTCGACCGCGTCCCTGCTGCGGGTGCTGGACGAGACGGGCGCGGTCATCGCCGAGCTGGTGGTCGGCCGACGGCGCGTGCGGACACAGGGGAATGTCCCCGAAAGCGTCTATGTCCGCCGCCCGGATGAGGATCAGGCCTGGCTGGCCGAAGGCCGCCTGCCGCTCGACGCCGACCCCCAGCTCTGGATCGATCGCGACCTCGCCAGTCTCCCGCGCGAGCGCATGCTGCGCGCCGAGGTATCACGCGCGGGCACGGCGCCCGTGGTCCTGGCACGGAGCGAGGGGCCGGATGGGCGCCTCGTCCTTGTCGCCCCGCCCGACGCGCCGCCGACGGAGCAGAGCAGCCTGGACAATGTGGCCGGCGCCTTCGAGTTCCTGACGCTGACGGATGTGCGGCGCGAGGCGGAGATTCCCGGATCGGAAGCGGGGGAAGCCCGCTTCACGCTGACGGATGGACTGGCGATCCAGGTCCGCCTGAACCAGGAGGGGGAAGCCGTGTGGTTGCGCCTGGCGGCCTCCGGCGGCGGCGAGGCGGCGGCCCTGAATGCCCGCTGGCGTGGCTGGGCCTATCAGGTCGGTGCCTGGAAGGCCAAGGCCTTCCTGCCCCGGCTGGAGGATCTGCGCCGCGAGGAGCCCGCCCGCCAGGAGCCCGCCCGGGCGCCGGCGCCGTGAGCAGCCGGGAATATCCCGACCGGCCCTGGATCGGGGTCGGGGTCATCGCCTTCCGCGGCGAGGAGGTGCTGCTGGTGCGGCGGAGCAAGCCGCCCCGCCAGGGAGAGTGGTCGATCCCCGGCGGCGCGCAGCATCTGGGCGAGACGGCGGAGGAGGCCGGGAGGCGGGAGCTTCTGGAGGAAGCCGGCATCACGGTGGGCCCCCTGGTCCTGGCCGTGGTGGTCGATGCCCTGGCCCGGGATGATCTGGACCGCACCCGCTTCCACTACACCATCATCGACTTCGCCGGGCGCTGGATGGATGGCCAGGTCGTTCCCGGGGATGACGTCAGCGAGGCCTGCTGGTTCTCCCCCGCCGAGCTGGCCGGGCTGGGGCTCTGGTCGGAGGCCCTCCGCGCCATCGAGGAGGGCCGCCGCCGGCTGGCGGAGACCGATCAGAGGAAAAGCTTCTCTCCGTCCAGCCCACGATAGAGATCGGCGACGAACTCGCCATAGCCATTGTAGATCCGCGTCGGCACCCGCTCGTTGCTGCCCAGCAGGCGCTCCGTCGCCTGGCTCCAGCGAGGGTGCGACACCTCGGGATTCACATTCGCCCAGAAGCCGTATTCGCTGGGCTGCAGCTTCTCCCAGAAGCTGACCGGCCGCGTGTCGGTGAAGCGGATCCGGGCCAGCGCCTTGCCGCTCTTGAAGCCGTACTTCCAGGGAAACAGCACCCGGATCGGCCCGCCATTCTGCGGCGGCACCGGCTTGCCGTAGAGGCCAACGGCGAGGAAGCAGAGCTCGTTCATGGCCTCGGCCATGGTGCAGCCCTCGGTATAGGGCCAGGGATACCAGCTCTGCCGCAGCCCCGGCATGACGGCGGTGTCGCGCACCGTCTCGAACACGACGAACCTGGCGGCAGCGGTCGGGGCGGCGAGGCGCACCAGATCGGCCATGGGAAAGCCGGTCCAGGGAACGGTCATGGCCCAGGCTTCCACGCAGCGGTGACGCAGGACCCGCTCCTCCAGGGAGACGCGCTTCAGCAGATCGTCGAGGTCCAGTTCCTGGGGCTTCTCCACCAGACCTTCCAGCCGGATGGTCCAGGGCCGCTGCGGCAGACGGCCGGCCGCCGAGCTCACGTTCTTTCCGGAGCCGAATTCATAGTAGTTGTTGTAGCTGGTGGCCTCACGCTCCGGCGTCAGGGCCCGGCCGGGCGTGAAACGCTCATTGCGGGCCACCGGGGCACCCCCTTGGGACCTCGCCGCCGCGGGCAGGCCGAGGCCGGCGATGAGGCCCGCCGCGAGGCCCAGGCCCCGACGGCGGCCCAGCACCCAGTTCTCCGGCGTCACCGCCGTTTCGGGCAGTTCCCAGCCACGTGCTCTATGGATCATCATCTCGGGCATCCTCCCTGGGTTGGATGCATGTGGGTGGCCCGCCTTGAAGGACCAGGGCCTCAGCGGCGTTGAGGAAGCACCACCATGTCCGGCCCCGGACCGGCGGGCACCACGACCCGGTAGAGCCGGTAGCCTTCCGCCGGGATACCTTTCCGGCTGCGAACGACCTCGCCCACGGCCTCGGCACCGGGCCAGAGCGGGAGGCCGTCGCGCCGCAGGCTGCGCAGGAGAAGGCCCTGCTCCCCCGGAACCGGCGCCGGCAGATCGAAAAGATCCCAGCGGTCCCCCACGGCGATCACCGGCACGCCGGAAAGGTGCAGGGCAAGCTCGCTGGCCAGCCCATACTCCTCAGCGGCGAGGAAGGCGGCGCCTGCTCCGCGCCGCGCCCTCTCGGCCTCCTCCGCCAACTCCGCCCAGCCGGCGAGCCGTGCCAGTGTCGGGTCGCTGCGGCGCGGAAGCGGCAAAGGAGCGAAGGCCGCCTGCACCAGCACCAGGACGGTCAGGCCCAGGCCGAGCGCCACGGCCGGGCGGCGCCAACGGAGCCATCGCGGGCCCAGACAGGCCGCGGCCGCCAGGCAGGCGGTCGGGTAGAGGATGGCGGGCCAGTTGCCCTGGACCCGGCTGCCCGTCGCCTGCCAGACGAAAAGCGCCGCCGCCGGCAAGGTCAGCGCCGCCAGCAGCCCCGCATTCGCGTCCCGGCGACGATACCAGGCCGAGCAGGCCGCCGCCGTGCCGGCGATGCAGAGCAGGAAGACAATCGGCGTTGCCAACCCCGCCTGCCCGCCGATCAGCTCCCCCAGGTAGCGCCAGGAGGACCCCGTGCCGGCGCTTCCCGCCCGGCCGCCCTGCTTGGCGAAGCTGGCCCAGCCATGCGAGGCGTTCCAGAGGATCACGGGCGTGAAGACGAGGAGGGCCAGGGCGCCGCCGGCCCAGAGCTGCCAGCGGCCGAACCAGGACCGCATCCCCGGCTCGACGAGAAGCCAGATCAGCACGCCGGCGCCCAGCAGCACCGC
The DNA here is from genome assembly GCF_054073225.1 of Teichococcus aerofrigidensis. Taxonomy (NCBI): domain Bacteria; kingdom Pseudomonadati; phylum Pseudomonadota; class Alphaproteobacteria; order Acetobacterales; family Roseomonadaceae; genus Roseomonas; species Teichococcus aerofrigidensis. The sequence goes on along the minus strand of NZ_JBSXMU010000002.1, from coordinate 106,716 downwards.
CGTGTACTTGGACAGCAGCGCGCAGCCGGCGAGAAGGCCGAAGACCAGCCACCACCGCCCCTCCCCGCTTGCCCGCAGCTTCGCCAGGGCCCAGATCGCGGCGCACCAGAACACCAGCAAGGGGGTGTCCGGCGTCATCAGCACGGAGCCGGCGCCGAAGAGCAGCGTCGCGTTGAGCAACGCCGCGCCCCAGGGGCCGACCTGGCGGCCGGGGAACAGCAGGTCGCCCGCCCGCGCCAGCAGAACCGAGGCCACCGCCACGCCCAGAGGGCCGAGCAGGCGAAGGCCGAGGGGCGTGTCGCCAGCCAGCAGGCTGCCCAGGGCGGTCCAGAGCGCGACCATGGGTGGATGGTCGTAGTAGCCAGGCGCCAGGGCGCGCCCCCAGACCCAGTAATAGGCCTCGTCCGGGGCCGGCGGCAGGAGGGCGGCGGCGAGAAGGCGCAGCAGTGTCAGCCCCAGGAGGGCGATGAGCCAGGAGCGCCGGCTCATCGGGCACGCCAGACCAGCGTGGCCGATACCGCGTAGTTCCACACCAGCGTCAGCAGCGCGCCCGCCGCGCCCGCCACGCCCCAGTTGGCCAGCTCATCGCGCAACAGCAGGCTGGCGACGCCGACATTGGCCGCCACGCCAATGCCGCAGACGACATAGAACAGCAGCAGGCCGCGCCAGAGGGCCTTCCTGCGCAGGCGGGCGTCGCTGAAGGTGATCCGGTTGTTGAGCCAGAAATTGACGGTCATGGCGACGAAGCTGGCCAGCCACTGCGCCCCGGCGAAGGGCAGGACATGGAGGGCCTGCGACAGGACCGTCAGATGGACCACGAGCCCGATCCCTCCCACCAGAGCGAAGGAGAGGAATCGGAGGGGCAGGAAGCCGCCCGTCGCCTTGTCCAGCAGCAGGGTGAGGAACTCGATCAGGACCGTGGCATCGAGCTTCGACTCGCCGGCCAGGCGGGGGCGGAACACATAAGGCAGCTCGACGACGCGCAGCTTCCGCCGCGCGGAGAGCAGGATGTCCAGCAGGATCTTGAAGCCGCGGTTCGTCAGCCGGGGCGCCATGTCCTCGATCAGGTCGCGGCGCAGCATGAAGAAGCCGCTCATCGGATCGGCCACCGGCACGGGAAGGATGATCTGCGCCAGGGCCTTTCCCCCATCGCTGATCCGGCTCCGCAGGGCCGAGAAGCCCTCGGTCGCGGCACCGCCCCCCACATGGCGGCTGCCCACGGCGATATCCGCCTCGCCCCGCCGCAGGGTCTCCAGCATCCTGGGCAACAGGCTCTCGTCGTGCTGCAGATCGCCATCGATGACGGCCACGTACTCGGCCGATGAGGACAGCATGCCCTCGACACAGGCCGAGGCGAGCCCGCGCCGCCCGACGCGGCGGATGCAGCGGATGCGCGGATCGCCGTCCGCGATCTGCCGCGCGATGCGCCAAGAGCCATCGGGGCTGTTGTCGTCCACGAAGATGGCCTCCCAGGCGATGCCCTGAAGGCTTGCCTCCAGGCGTGCCACCATGGGGCCGATATTCTCGGCCTCGTTGTAGCAGGGAACAACGACGGAGAGGGTCGGGGAAGACATCGTCGCGCTGCTTAGCGCCCCTGGGGCGGGCTTGCCAGCGCCGGTGGGAATGTGCCCGCAGGGACTCGAACCCTGGACCCCAAGATTAAAAGTCTCGTGCTCTACCGGCTGAGCTACGGGCACAGGCTGGGCCGAGGCGGAAGATGACGGCCTCGGCTCCAGTGTCAAGTCGTAGGTGTCAGGCCGACACCACGCTCAGGCCGGAACGTCGGCGGCGATCTGCGCCTTCACCAGACGGTCGGGTTCGCGGACCATGCCGCTCTGCCCGGCGCCGCGCTTGATCTTGTCCACGAACTCCATGCCGGAGACGACCTGGCCCCAGATGGTGTACTGGCCGTCCAGGCTGGGCGCCGGCGCGAACATGATGAAGTACTGGCTGTTGGCGGAGTTCGGATTGGCGGTGCGCGCCATGCCGCAGACGCCGCGCAGGAAACGGGCCTTGGCCGGCGGGCTGAACTCGGCCGGCAGGTCGGGCAACTGGCTGCCGCCCGTGCCGGTGCCGGTCGGGTCGCCGCCCTGGGCCATGAAGCCTTCGATCACGCGGTGGAAGGGCGTGCCGTCATAGAAGCCCTGGCGGACCAGGGTCTTGATGCGATCGACATGCTGCGGCGCGAGATCGGGGCGCAGCTTGATGGCGACGCGGCCGTCCTTCAGGTCGAAATAGAGGGTGTTCTCGCGGTCGTCGCCCTGGGCGGCGGCGGCTTCGTTCGTGGCTTCGGTCATGGTGATCCCCGTGACGGCTATGGTGCTGGCGAGCAGGGTGCGGCGTCGCATCCGTGTGTCACTCCCCGGTGGTCGGCTGCCGGACCCTCTCAAGGGTGCGGTCGCACGTCAGGCGCGGCACGAAGGTGCTGATATCGCCCCCGAGCCGCGCGATCTCCTTCACGAAACGCGAGGAGATGAAATGGTTGCCCTCGCTGGCCATGAGGAAGAGCAGCTCGATCTCGGGATCGAGCCGGCGGTTCATCCCGGCCATCTGGAACTCGTAGTCGAAGTCGGTCACGGCGCGCAGCCCGCGGACGATCACCTGCGCGCCCACTTCCCGCGCGAAACCGACGAGCAGGCTCTCGAACGGCACCACCTCGATGACGGTGCCCGTGCGCGCCGCGATCGGGCGCGTCTCGGCCTCTACCAGCGCGACCCGCTCCTCCAGCGGAAAGAGAGGCCCCTTGCCGGCATTCATGGCCACACCGATCACCAGGCGGTCGAGGATCCGGGCGGCGCGATGGATGATGTCGAGATGCCCGTTGGTGACGGGGTCGAAGGTGCCCGGATAGACGCCGGTGCGCAGGCCGCGCTCAGACATCCTCATCTCCCATCCCCGCGCCGTCGGCGGTCGCGTCGGGCCCCGGCTCATCGACGCCCTGCTCCTCCACAACGGTGAAGCAGGAGGAAACACGCTCGCCCTCGTCGAGCCGCAGCAGCGTCACGCCCATGGCCTGCCGGCCCGTCACGCGCACCTGATCCACCGGCATGCGGATCAGCCGGCCGCTGTCGGTGATCAGCATCACGTCGTCGCCGCCCCGCACCGGGAAGGTGGCGACCACTTCCCGCCCGGTGCGTGGCGTCAGGTTGATATTGGCGATGCCCTGCCCGCCCCGCCCCGTGACGCGGTACTCGTAGGCGGAGCTGCGCTTGCCGAAACCGCCGTCGGTGACGGTGAGCAGCAGCTCCTCCGCCTCTTCCAGCTCGGCCATGCGCTCGACCGAGAGCGACACCTCGGCCCGCGCCGCCTCCGCATTCTCCTCGGCCAGCGCGGCTTCCGACTCCGCCGCCGCCTCGGCGCTCTCCTCGCCACTGCGCCGCTTCTGCGCCGCCTGCTTCAGATAGGCGCTGCGCTCCTCGACGTCAGCATCGACATGGCGCAGCACGGACAGCGCGATGACCGCGTCACCCTTGCCCAGGCGGATGCCCCGCACGCCGGTCGAATCGCGGCCGGCGAAAACGCGCAACGTGTCGACATCGGCGACGAAGCGGATGGCCCGCCCGCCCCGCGTCGCCAGCAGCACGTCATCGCCCTCGCGGCAGGTGGACACACCGATCAGGCCGTCGCCCTCGTCCAGCTTCATCGCGATCAGCCCAGAGGAGCGGACATTCCTGAAGTCGGAGAGCCGGTTCCGGCGGACATTGCCCTGCGCCGTGGCGAAGACGAGATGCAGGCTCTCCCACAGGCTCTCATCCTGCGGCAGCGGCAGCACCGCCGTCACCAGCTCTTCCTCCTGCAACTGCAGAAGTTGCCGCAGGGACCGGCCCCGCGCCGTCGGCCCCGCCTCGGGCAGCTTCCACACCTTCTCGCGGAAGGCGATGCCCCGGCTGGTGAAGAACAGCACCCACTGATGCGTGTGCGCGTTGAAGGAGCGGACCACCACATCATCCTGCCGCATGCTGGCGCCGCTGCGGCCGCGGCCGCCGCGATTCTGCGCGCGGAACGTCTCGAGCGGCGTGCGCTTCACATAGCCGTCCCGCGTCAGGGTGACGACCATGAGGCCCGGCTCCACCAGGCTCTCGTCATCCTGGTCAGCGATGCCGTCGACGATCTCGGACAGGCGCGAGGAGGCGATCTGCGCGCGAACCGCGGCCAGTTCCTCGGCCATCAGCTCCAGACGCCGCGGGCGGGAGGACAGGATCTCCAGCAGCTCGCGGATGCGGCCGGCCACCTCGTCCAGCTCGGCATTGATCTTGTCGCGCTCGAGCCCGGTCAGCCGTTGCAGGCGCAGCTCCAGAATGCCGCGCGCCTGCGCCTCGGTCAGACGAACCGTGTCATTGACGACGACATTGCCGGAATCATCGACCAGGGCCAGCAGCGGCCCCACATCCGCGACCGGCCAGTCCCGGTCCATCAGCGCGGCGCGGGCCGTGGTGGCATCCGGGCTGTTGCGGATCAGCCGGATGACCTCGTCGATGTTCGCCACGGCGATGGCGAGGCCGACCAGCTGATGGCCCCGGTCGCGCGCCTTGCCGAGGCGGTAGCGCGACCGGCGCAGGATGACATCCTCACGGAAGCCGATGAACGCCAGCAGGGCCTGGCGAAGGCCCATCTGCTGCGGCCTTCCCTCATGCAGCGCCAGCATGTTGACCGCGAAGGAGGTCTGCAGATTGGTGTAGCGATAGAGATGGTTCAGCACCACCTCCGGGGTCGCGTCCTTCTTCAGCTCCACGACGATGCGCAGACCCGAGCGGTCGCTCTCGTCACGCAGGTCGCTGATGCCCTCGAGCTGGCGGCTGCGCACCAGCTCGGCGATCCGCTCGATCAGCGCCGCCTTGTTCACCTGGTAGGGGATCTCGGAGATGGCGATGGCGCTGCGCCCGCCGCGCATCTCCTCGATCTCGGCGCGGGCGCGCAGGACGATGCTGCCGCGCCCCGTCTCGAAGGCCGAGCGGATGCCGGCGCGGCCGAGGATCAGGGCCCCGGTCGGAAAGTCGGGCCCCGGGATGATCTTCATCAGATCCTCCAGCGAGGTCTCCGGGTCGGCGATCAGTGCCAGCGTGGCATCGATCACCTCGGTGGGGTTGTGCGGCGGGATGTTCGTCGCCATGCCCACGGCGATGCCATTGGCGCCGTTCACCAGCAGGTTCGGAAAGGCGGCGGGGAGGACCTTCGGCTCCTCGGCGCTTTCGTCGTAGTTGGGCCCGAAATCGACGGTGTCCTCGTCGATGCCTTCCAGGAGCGCCGTGGCCGACCGCGCGAGCCGCGCCTCGGTGTAGCGCATGGCCGCCGGCGGGTCGCCGTCCATGCTGCCGAAATTGCCCTGCCCGTCGATCAGCGGCACGCGCAGCGAAAAGGTCTGCGCCATGCGGACCATGGCGTCATAGATCGCGCTGTCGCCGTGAGGGTGATATTTGCCCATCACGTCGCCCACGACGCGCGCGGACTTCTTGTAGGGCTTGTCGGCCGTGAAGCCGTTCTCGTTCATCGAGAACAGGATCCGGCGGTGCACCGGCTTCAGCCCGTCCCGCACATCCGGCAGGGCGCGGGACACGATCACGCTCATCGCATAGTCGAGGTAGGAGCGGCGCATCTCCTCCTCGAGCGTCACCGGCATCGTGCCCTCGGGCGGAATATGGCCGGACGGCCCGGTGCCGTTATCGCTGTCGCTCACGCCGTTTTCCTATGCAGCAGCCGGGGTCTGGCCTCCCGGGCGGACGCGCCGCCGGGAGCCGGGGTCGGGCGGGATCACCCCGCCGCCCCGCCCCACGAAAATCAGCGTCTTTATAGCCGCTTCGCCGGCTTCCGCCAAACCGCCGCTCACGACCTCAGGCGGCGGCCGCGACCGGAGAATGGCGCTTCAGCACCGCCACGGCCAGGGCGGTGACGGCGGTCCCGGCGAGGATCGCGATCAGGTAGCCCAGCGGATTGCCGACCGCCCCCGGAATCCCGACCACGAAGATGCCGCCATGCGGTGCCCGCAGGGTGCAGCCGAAGAGCATGGAGAGCCCGCCGGCGACCGCCGAGCCGGCCACCAGCGCCGGGATGACCCGCACGGGGTCCTTGGCCGCGAAGGGGATGGCGCCCTCGGTGATGAAGGCCAGCCCCAGCACGGCCGAGGCCTTGCCGGCATCCCGCTCCTCCTGGCTGAAGCGCCCGCGGGCGATGAGGGTCGCCACCGCGATGCCGAGCGGCGGCGTCATCCCGGCGGCCATGATCGCGGCCATGGGCGCGAAGGTCTCGGCGCCGAGCAGGCCGACACCGAAGGCATAGGCTGCCTTGTTGACCGGCCCGCCCATGTCGACGGCCATCATCGCGCCCAGCAGCAGGCCCAGCAGGACGGCGTTGGAGGTCCCCATCCCCTGGAGGAACTGCGTGAGCCAGGCCAGGGCGGCGGCGATCGGCGTGCCGAGCACGTAGATCATCAGCAGGCCGGTCGCCAGCGAGGCCAGCAGCGGGATGACCAGGACCGGCTTCAGGCCTTCGAGGCTCTCCGGGAAGGGCAGCCTGTCCCGCAGGAAGCGGGCGATATAGCCGGCCAGGAAGCCCGCGACGATGCCACCCAGGAAGCCCGCGCCCACCGCATTGGCCAGCGCGCCGCCGACGAAGCCCGGCGCCAGGCCCGGCCGGTCCGCGATGGAGAAGGCGATGAAGGCCGCCAGCACCGGCACCATCAGCGCCAGGGCCGATTGCGCGCCGATCTGGAACAGCGCCGCCGGCAGGCTGCCCGGCTCCTTGAAAGCCTCGATGCCAAAGGCGAAGGACAGGGCGATGCAGAGGCCGCCCGCCGTGACCAGCGGGATCATGTAGGATACGCCGGTCATCAGGTGCTTGTAGACGCCGGGGGCCTGGGCCTTGCGCGGCGTCGGCGCCGCCTCGCCCCGCGCGGCACCGCCCATCGGTTCCGCCGCCAGGGCGCGGTTGATCAGCCCCTGCCCGTCCTTCAGCGCGTCGCCCGTCCCCGCGATGACGAGGCGCTTGCCCGCGAAGCGCGCCGTGTCCACGCCCGTATCGGCCGCGATGACCACCGCATCGGCCTCGGCGATCTCGCTGTCCGTCAGGGCGTTCTTCGCGCCGACTGAGCCCTGCGTCTCCACCCGCATCTCGTAGCCCAGGGCCTTGGCCGCCTTCTCGAGCGCGGCGGCGGCCATGAAGGTATGGGCGATACCGGTCGGGCAGGCCGTGATACCGACAAGGCGGCGGGACCCCGCCGGGCCGGCGGCGGCCGCGGCGGGCACCGCCGGCGTCGCTTCCCGCGGGGCCGGCGTCGCGGGGCGGGGAAGGCGCGCCAGCGCCGCGGCGGAGCGGAGGGAGGCCTCCGGATGCCGGATCGCCTCGACGATGGTGGTGGCGATCAGCGGCCGGCCGGCATGCCGGGCCGCATCCGCCGTGGCATCGCCGACCAGCAGCACGGCGGCCGCCTCGGCGCCGCGCGCCGGCGCCTCCGGCAGATCGAGGGTCAGCAGCAGGCCGGCCCGCTCCGCCGCCTCGCGCAGCGCCTCGGCGGCCATGGCGAGGTGGGGCGCACTGGCGGAATGACGAAGGACGGCCAGCAGCCGCAGGGATGTGGCCTGGACGGAATCATGAGGCATGCGTGCTGTCCGGAAAGAAGGAGGCAACGGAGGATCGCGACACGGTCAGAGCACCTCCACCTGCGTGGCCCTGGCGAGCCGCTCGATCTCCGCCGGATCGGCGGAGGCGTCCGGGGGGCGGGAGACGGCGGCGGCGGCACATCCGGTCGCCAGCCGGGCCAGCGCCTCGGCGTCCAGCCCGCGCCGCAGGCCCGCCGTCAGGCCAGCGACCATGGCGTCGCCGGCACCCACCGTGGTGGTCAGCCTCACCTTGGGTGGCCTGGCCCAGAGGCGGAGGTTGGGCAGCACGAAGAGCGCGCCCTCGCCCCCGGCCGAGACGACGACATGGCTCACACCTCTCGCCTGCAGCTCGAGCGCGCCGGTGAGCAGCGCGTCCCGGTCCGGGAGAGGACGCCCCAGGAGCGCCGACAACTCGTCCCGGTTGGGCTTGACCAGACAGGGCCGCTCCGGCAGGGCCGCCTCGAAGGCCGGCCCGCTGCTGTCCAGCACCACCCGGGCACCGCCGGCGACCAGATGGCGCGTCACCCGCGCCAGCGCCTCCGCGGAGAGGCCGGGCGGCAGGCTGCCCGACAGCACGGCCAGGGAGGGAGGCGGCGACAGGCGGGCCAGCAGGGCGTCCAGGTCCCGTTCCGAGACCCGGGGACCGGGCGGGTTGATGTCCGTCACCTCCCCCCGTTCCGTCTCCACCACCTTCACGTTGATCCGGCAGCGGCCCGCCACCGGCTGGAAGGCGGGCGTGACGCCCCGTGGCGACAGGAAGGCCTCGAAGGCAGGGCTGTCCGCCTCCCCCAGCAGCCCCGTGGCGAGGGAGGCCTCGCCCAGCAGCGCCAGCATGACGGAGACATTGACCCCCTTCCCCGCCGGCCGCAGCTCGGCGGCGCCAGCCCTGTTGACGGTGCCCACCTCCAGGCGCGGCAGCGGTATGGTGAGATCCAGCGCCGGATTGAGAGTGATGGTGGCGATGTCAGCCGGCATGACCCAGCTCCTGCAGGCCCGGCAGGGCCCGCACCTCGGCGGCGCTGCCGCAGGCCAGCGCGGCGCGCGCCACCGCCTCGGCCTGATCCATGGTCAGGGCGCGGATCTGCGCCTTCAGGGCGGCGACATTGGGGATCGAGACCGACAGTTCGTCGACGCCGAGGCCGAGCAGGATGGGTGCCGCCATCGGGTCCGCCGCCATGTTGCCGCAGACCCCGACCCAGCGGCCACGGGCGTGGGCCGCCCGGACCGTCATGTCGATCAGCCGCAGCACGGCCGGGTCCAGCGCGTCGGAACGCTTGCCGAGGGTGGGGTGCAGGCGGTCGACCGCCAGGGTGTACTGCGTCAGGTCATTGGTGCCGATGGAGAAGAAATCCGCCTCGCGCGCCAGCTGGTCGGCCATCACCGCGGCCGAAGGCACCTCGACCATGATGCCGATCTCGACCGGGGGAGCGCCAAGCCCGGCACGCTCCGCCTCGATGGCGCGGCGCGCGGCGCGCAGATCCTCGAGCCCATCGACCATGGGCAGCATGATGCGCAGATCGCCATATTGCGCCGCTCGCAGCGCCGCGCGGATCTGGCTGCGGAACAGGTCTGGCTCGGCCAGTGACAGCCGCAGGCCGCGCAGGCCCAGGAAGGGATTGGCCTCGGCCGGGTGGTGCACGAAGCGCAGCGGCTTGTCGCCGCCGGCATCCAGGGTCCGAAGCACGACCGGCAGGCCGCCGAAGCCCTCCGCCAGCCGGCGGTAGATATCGAACTGCTCCTCCTCGTCCGGCGGCTCCGACCGGTCGTCGAAGAGGAATTCGCTGCGGACCAGGCCGCTGCCCTCGGCGCCGGCCGCGACGGCCTCGGCCGCCTCCTCAGGGCGCCGCACATTGGCTGCCACCTCGATCCGGCGGCCATCCCGCGTCACCGCGGGGCGGAAGGCCGCCTGCCGGGCAGCGGCGGCCCGGTCGCGGCCGCGCGCCATGGCGGCCTCGGCCCGGGCCAGCGCCGCCGCGTCGGGATCGGGGTGCAGCCGGCCGCGGTCGCCATCCAGCACCACCGGCGTCCCATCGGCGAGATCCAGCACGCCGGCCCCCGCGGCGACGACCGCCGGAATGCCCAGCGCCCGCGCCAGGATGGCGGTGTGCGCCGTGGGCCCTCCCGCCGCCGTCACCAGCCCGACCACACGGGCGGGGTCCAGATTGGCGGTCTCGGACGGCGTCAGGTCCTCGGCCACCACCACGGCCTTCTCAGGCAGGATCGCCACCACCTCCTGTCCGCCCACCAGATGGCGCAGCACGCGGCGCGAGACATCCTTCAGGTCGACCGCGCGCGCGGCGAGAAGCTCATCCCCGAGGCCGGCCAGCGCCGTGGCCTGCGCCTCCGTCGCGCCCTGCCAGGCGGCGGGGGCCGAGGCGCCCTTGCCGATGGCGGCCCGCGCCTCGGCCAGGATCTCCGGATCCTCGAGGAACTCCTCATGCGCGGCGAAGATGGCCGCGTGCTTGTCGCCGATCCGGCTGCTCATCTCGGTCGCCATCGACTTCAGCTCGGCACGGGAGGCTTCCAGCGCCGCCTCCAGCGCCGCCTCCTCGGCCACGGCATCGCTGGCCGTCGTGGCGAAGCCCGCCGATTCCGAGCGGAAGCGGTACAGCACGCCGATGGCGATGCCAGGGCTGGCGGGCAGGCCGGCGATCGCGCCTGCCTCCAGGGGCTCCGCGGATACCTGAGGCACCCTGTCGATATCCGGCGGCGCGGGCGCGGTGGTCTCGGCATCCCCCAGCTGATCGGCGAAGCCCCGCGTCAGCGCCTTCAGTGCCTCCTCCGCATCCGGCCCCGCCACCGAAAGCGTCAGGGCCGCGCCGGGACCGGCGCCCAGCTGCAGGATCGCGATCATGCTCTTCGCGTCGGCGCTGCGCTCGCCGTGCCGCAGCCGGATGTCCGAGCGGAATCCCTTGGCAAGCTGCGCCAGGACCTTGGCGGGGCGCGCATGCATGCCGGCCGCGGCGGGCGCCTGGACGGCGGCCGTCAGGCCCTGTCCGTCGCCCTCCGGCGCGGCGGCCACCGCCGGCAGCGGCGCCTCGGGGTCGAGGGCGGCCAGGATCTCCGCCGGATCCGTGGTCAGCGCCAGGCGGGAGGCCAGTTCCGGCTCGCCCAGGACGTCCGTCAGCCGGCGCAGCACCGCGATATGCTCATCGCCCTGCGCCGCGATGGCGACGACGAGGCGCGCCACATCCTCGCCGTTCCAGCGCACGCCGCCGGGAACCTGAAGCACCGCGATGCCCGTGCTGGAGATCAGGCCGCGATCGGCCCGCTGCCCATGGGGAATGGCGATACCATTGCCGAGGAAGGTGTCCGCTTCCTCCTCGCGCCGCATCATGCTGTCTGAATAGGCGGGTTTTATGGAACCCGTCTCGACCAGAAGTTGCGCGGCCTGTCGGATGGCGTCCTCCTTGCCGGAAGGATGGGCTGCCAGTCGAATGCGGTCGGCGGAGAGTATCACGAGCCTGCGTTCCTGTCCTTCAGCGGGACACAAAGCGACGGCCCGCCGAAGCGAGCCGTCCCATGCCGAGAGCAGGACATATCATGCCGACCCGGCGGGGCTGCCAAGCGCCCCCGAGCCGAATTCTGCGTGTGCTCAGAACGGTTCTGGGGAACCCGCCCTGTCAATCCTCTAGAAATTCCTCTATTTTCAGCGATATAACGGCCATGCCACGCAAAGAAGCAGGATTTTTGTAAAGATGCTTCGGCCGCTTGGTCAGTTTACGGCCTGATCATACGGGGAAGTTTACAAATTTCGGCTGCTGCACCGGTGCGCTTCACCGTCCCCGCTTACCACAGGAACCCCCCGTTACCCACAAGGGGCCGCTATGCTCGATTCTTGATGATCGGCTTCGCGGCCCCTTGTGGATAACGGGTCCCCCCTATGGAAAGCGGGGACGGTTCGACCTCATAGGCTTCCCATCCGCCGCCATACTTATCTTCCGCCAGCGGGCAAAGGACGGATCTTATATATCTGCCGGCCCGAACTCTTTGGCGAGAAACTGGAGCGTGGCTGCATCTCGCAAGCGACACACGACGTTCTGATTGGCGAATATGCCGGTGAAGGTCTTCGCGTCGCTCAAGGGCACAGCCTTTCGCCAGTCCACAAGGACCGCGTACTCAGCAAGCTCAGGATCGTCGTGATCATGTGCCATGTTGGGCTGGGCGAGTTGATGCTGCAGCAAGGGCTGGCCACTGATTAAGACCTCGCGTGCCATTGCTGCAGGCTCAGTAACGACGCCGAAGCCAACGTAGCCGTGGCCTTTCTGGTAGGCGTAGATCCGGTCTCCGGGAGACAGCCTCTGGAGAGCACCAGACCATACACGCCCGCCGCCCGCCGCCACAAAGCCAAGCCGTCGCATATCTTCCCAGGCGCGGGTTGGTCCGTCGCCCACATTCACATAATAGAGCCCGGTCCACGGCGCCCGAGCCCGACGCTCTGTTCGCTCAACCACCTCCTCCTGATCCATGAGCCAATCAGCGGACAAGAAGCGTTCATTACCGTCGACAAAGACCGTGAAAAACGCGGTGTTGATGCCAACACCATGAATGCGAGCAAGGTATTCGACGATCCGCTGCGACGCAGGATCTAGCGAACTGGCAACAATCACCATCGAGTGGCTTGCGTTAAGCGGCTCGGGTGGTGCTGCACCGAATTTCGCTCGGAACACGTCCACGAATGTCGAACCACGCGGGCGCAAATAAGCATCAGCAATTGTATGCACAGCCAAAGTGTCAAGACTAGAAACCCAGCTCGCATAGTCGAGTACCTGGGCAACAATATCGCGCGGCGTCTGGTCGCGCTTGAGTTCGATGATGTAAATTGATCCTTCATCATTAACGGCGATGAGGTCAATTCTTCCCTGATGAGGAGTGACAACCTGCCGTCCAATGACAAGCAGACCGGGATCCAAAATGGATATATCGGTCTCTAGCCATTGCTCAAGGCGGGCTTCGCTTTCAAGACGGCCGGCCGCCAGCGGCCTCAGCGCGTCACCTGAGATACTCCAGAGCTTTGTCACCGCGCCCTCCCTCACCGATCACCCTACGCAGGGATGAGGCGCGTGGTCTATGCCGCTGCCCGACGCTTCACGTCCTCCAGGATTGAGAAGACCTCATCCACGGCATCCTGGCTGAACAACCCATCGACGCCGAGTGGGCTGATGTCGATGTAGGGCGATTCATAAAGCCTTGACGCCTCCATGACACCGTTCTCCGTCAGGTGCTCCACCAGCATGTCGATGAACTCGATCTGGTTCCCCGTAAGGGATTTGCCCGCCAGGAAGTCCGCGAAGGCTTCCTTGGCCGCTGCACGATCCATCCCCACCATCGCGCGGATGAAAAGGCCGAGCCCTTCAGCATCGGACTTGGCGCGGTCGAGATCATCTGGCGTGCCGATGCCGCTGTCCTGAAGCAGCCGCTCCAGCTCCTCCAAATCGGTGGGCGTCAGCTGCCGGTTTGTCCGGACCTTGTGGACCGCCACGTGATCCAGCTTCTGGCGCAGGAAGTGGCGCGCCTTTGCCCGGAACTTCTCGAAGGCGTCAGGGGGCGTAAAAGCCTGGAAGTCGATGTCCACCCCCTCGCCAATCTCATCCTCGAAATCGGTGTAGATCGGCTTCCGCTTGCGCTTCTCGATCAGGTGCACCAGTCCCCGCAGCCGCTTCCGGGCATCCTCCAGCATGCCTACCGTCACGTCCTGCCACCAGGCGTCGGTCTGGATCTCCTCGATCAGCGCCAGCTGCTCACGGATGGCAGGAATGGTCGCTTGGTCCTCAAGAGCCCCGGCAAGATCCACCACCCGCAGCTTGTGTGCGTTGAAGCCGGGCGCCTGACCCAGCACGCTGAGCTGCAGGTTCAGCATCAGAAGGTCGAACTGCTTCGCTTCGAGACCCTCCGGCTCGCGCTCCGAGGGCAACCCAGCGACCTGCTCGGCTAATTCACGCTGCGCTTGCTCGTCCAGCGCCTCCCACGCCTCCGGCTTGGCATAGGTTTCCACCAGCTTCCGCTTCGGCCGCACCAGGAAGTTGTCCACGCTCATCGCCGCCACCTCACTGCGCAGCAGCCGGGTGACATCGTGGCGCAGCATCGCCTCCGCTTCCAGGTCGCGCCCCGTCCGGCCCTTCACTCGCTGGTCGAGGGCTGCCGCCAGTTTAAGCCTCGTCTTGAACAGCCGGGCCGAGAGGCTGTCGCCTACTGAGCCCTCCACGGCTGGCGCATCTTGACTGAAGAACTCCAGGTTCTGGCAGAAGTCGAAGACGTAGAAGAACTCCTTGTGCTTCCCGGGGCCGAAGAGCTCCGGGCGGAGACGGGTACCGCGGCCGATCATCTGCCAGAACTTCGTTTTCGACCGGACCAGCTTGAAAAACACGAGGTTTACCACCTCCGGCACATCGATGCCGGTATCCAGCATGTCCACGCTGATGGCGATATGCGGCGCCTTAGCAGGGTGGGAGAAGCTGTCGATCAGGCTCTGGGCGTAGTCCACCTGGAAGTCGATGACCCGCGCGAAGCTGCCCTTCCACTTCGGGTAGTTGGCGTCGAACCGCTCCTGGATGAATTCCGCATGGGCATGGTTCTTGGCGAAGATGATGGTCTTGCCCAGCCGGTCGCCGCCTTCGACCTGCAGGCCGCGGCTCATCAGGTGCTGCAGCACCTTGTCCACCGTGTCGGCGTTGAACAGCCACTTGTTCACGGCCTGGGCGTCGACCCGGTCAGGGGCACCCTCCTCCTCGTCCCACTCCAGGGCATCCCAGTCTTCCTTCTCCTCCTCGGAGAGGTCCTCGTAGCGGATACCCTGGCGCTGAAACTTCAACGGCACCGAGACCGCCTTCATCGGCACCAGGTAGCCGTCCTTCACCGCCTCATCGAGCGGGTACGCATCCGTCGGCACGCCCGCTTCGAGATCAAACAGCCGGTAGGTGTTGCGGTCGATCTCGTCCTTCGGGGTGGCGGTCAGCCCGACCAGCAGGCTGTCGAACCAGTCGAAGATCGCGCCGTACTTGCGGTAGATGGACCGATGCGCCTCGTCCACGATGATCAGGTCGAAATGGCCGGCGCCGAAGCGGCGCTGGGCCCCGTCCTGCTCCTCGATCAGCTTCATCATGGTCGGATAGGTCGAGACGAAGACGCGGCCCTCGGTCGCCTTGTCCGTCACCAGGTTCACCGGGGCGGCGGAGGGCAGATGGGCCTTGAAGGCGTTCACCGCTTGGTTCACCAGCGCCACGCGATCGGCCAGGAACAGGACGCGCTTCGCCCAGTTGCAGCGCATCAGCAGGTCCGCCAGTGCAATCACCGTGCGTGTCTTGCCGGCACCGGTGGCCATGACCACCAGGGCCTTGCGCTGGTTATGGTCCTCAAACGCTTCGGCGATGCGGCGGATGGCCCGGGTCTGGTAGTGGCGCTCGACGATCTTCTCATCGGGCGCGGCATCGGCCAGCCGGCGGCGGGTCGTCCGGCGCTGGATCAGCAGCAGCAGTTCCGCCTTCTTGTAGAAACCCTGAATCTGGCGCGGGGGGTAGCGGCTGTCGTCCCAGATCCAGTGCTCGTAGCCGTTGGAGCAAAAGATCACCGGGCGCTGGCCGTGCATCTTCTCCAGGCAGTCGGCGTAAAGCTTCGCCTGCTGTTGGCCCTTCAGAGGGCTGTAGCGGGTCCGCTTGGCCTCGACCAACGCCAAGGGACGACCATCATCGCCCCACAGCACGTAGTCCACGAAGCCCTCACCCGTCTCGTTCGGCATGCCCGTGACGGGGTACTCGGCCACGTCCGGCCCATCCGGGTTCCAGCCGGCCTCGCGCAGCAGCAGGTCGATGAAGTGGTCGCGGGTGGCGGCCTCGTTGTAGTCGTGGGTGTCGGGCTTCTGCGCATTGGCGGCGCGGGCGGCCGCGACCTCCTCCCGCAGGCGTTGCAACTCGGCATCCAGATTGGCACGGTCGGCCAGGACCTCCGCCAGCTTCTCGTCCTTCGCTTGCAGCTCCGTTTCGCGACGGCGGAGCTGTTCGAGGGTGAGCTTCGCGAGCTGCGCCATGGGCCGGGGCAGCTTCGCCGGATCGAAAGCGAGATTATCGGCAGGCTTCGTGCCGCGGGCATAGGAGCGGACCAGCCAGAACGCGAGGTGGAACAGTTCCCCGACCGCGGTCCGTGCCTCTGCCTCGGCGAAAGGCTTTTCGCTGTGCACGGCCTTGTTGCCGACGTCCTTCAGGTAGCGCGCCTTGTAGAAGATGGCCTCGCCGGCCGCTTCGCGGAAGCTCGGCTCATGGATTAGGGCGCTGAGATTGTCCTGGTAGGGCAGCTTCAGCCGGCGGTCATACTTGTAAAGCCACGCCATGGTGAGTTCGAGCGCGCGGCGGGTGTAGAACGCAGCAGCGCGCGGGTCAGAGAGGGCGAGAGCCTCAGCCCGCGCGGCAGCGGTATAGAGATCCGGCCACTCGGGTTGGAGAAAGCCGAATTGCGACATGGGGCTGCCTTACAGCTCGCCGCGGAAGGCGCGGTGTTGGAGGGAGGAGAAGAGGGAGTTGGCCATCGCGATCGCTTGCAGGTTCGCCTCCTTGATCCGGTCAAGGGATGTTAGCCGGGTGGCGAAAGAGACCTGTTCACCAAGAGGGGGACAGATAATTTGAAAGGAAGCTACATCTTTCTGGTTTATGCTGGACTGATTTACTGCGTGCTTTGCTGAGCAACGAATCTGCCGCTTGATGTATTCAGTTTGCAGAATTTCGATGACAAAACGCGGGTTTGCCGTGCCCGGGTCCAGGGAGAAGCGCATCATGTTCGACTCAAAGACCGTGGGTTCGGGCAGATCCGGAATGAGCGCCGACTTTCCGAGATACTCCATACTGTTTACGCGGTTCACGACGATGTCGCCTGGACGAAGAGCATACAGGCTTTGCTCCGCATCACTGATGCGAAGGCGCTTCAGCTTCTGCATCCCAGTCACGACGCCATCATAGAAAGAGTCAATGCGAAGGATCGGCGCTCCGTCGCCGTAGTCGCTTGCTGGCCGGTACAGTCCATTCTGAGGACCATCGGCAATCAAGCTACCAAGCGGCAGGATGGGCCACATCCTTGGATTTTGGTCTGGGTCGCCAAACATCTCCACAAAGATCGCCCGCGCCATCTCGTCGAGTTGCGCCAGTGCCGCCCGCCGCTTCGCCCGCAGCGCGTCGGCCTCATCGAGGATGGCGGCGATGCGTCTCTGCTCCTCGAGAGACGGTAGGTTCAGCGTCAGATCGAGTGTACGGCCAAGGTCGAGATTGGAAATGCTAGTTGTCTTGCGGCCGAAGCTGCGTAGCGTCGCTTGGATTGGATCGCTGGATAGCCAGCGATAAAGGTAGCGTGCATGTGCTCGACGTGGATCTGCACGCAAGACGGTTACGAAGCCACCGAAGGTTCCAGGGCTTTCAAGTGCGGGCACCCAACAGCACTTACCGACGAGGTTCCAGCTATTGGCGCTCGAAATCAGGATGTCGCCTTCGCGTAAAATTTGGTCAGCACGCCGGGCAAATGACCTAGGAATGCCCCAAACATCCGATAAATCGAGCTTGTCCTGAACGTTCTTCGTTCGCATGCATAGAAGGGAGTCGGCTTGGCTTGGCGGTACTACATCCTCGGGCTTGAACGTGATTCCCCGGACAAAGGTGGCGACATCGCCGAGGCGGACAGTCCCGTGCATTGCTGGTGGCGATGCCGCGTCTAACATCACGACAGCCTCCCCTCCAGCCGCACCATCCCCTCCTGGATCTCTGCCTCCAGCCGACGCAAATCAGCCAGGATCTCGCGCGGGCTACGGTGCACCATCTCCTCCCGCACCACCTCCTTGTAGCGGTTGAGCGAGAGGTCATAGCCCGCGCCAGCAATATCCTCCTTCGGCACGCAGAAGCTCTGCGCCGTGCGCGGACGGCTCCGCTCCTCCCCCGCGCGCTGGCGCCAGCGGGCCAGGGCATCGGGCAGGTTGTTCTTCCCGTGCTCGGCCGCCTCCAGCGCCGCCTCGGGCGTCGCGCCTAGCTTCGCCTCGGGCAGCAGCGGCGTGCGCTTGTCGTCGAGGCTCCAGCCATCGGCCTGCATGTCATAGAACCACACCTGGTCGGTGCCGCCGCTGTCGGTGCGAGTGAAGAACAGGATGGCGCAGGAGACGCCGGCATAGGGGCGGAACACGCCGGAGGGCAGCGAGACGACACCATCCAGCTTCTGCTCCTCCACCAGCATGCGGCGTAGTTCCTTGTGCGCCTTGGAGGAGCCGAACAGCACGCCGTCGGGCACGATCACCGCCGCGCGCCCGCCGGGCTTCAGCAGGCGCAGGAACAGCGCCAGGAACAGCAGCTCCGTCTTGCGGGTCTTGACGATGGCGGCCAGGTCCTTCGCTACCGCCTCCGCATCCAGCGCCCCAGCGAAAGGCGGGTTGGCCAGGACGAGGGTGTAGCGGTCCGCATCCTCTGCATGGTCCTGCGCCAGACTGTCGCGATAGCGGATATCCGGGTTCTCCACCCCGTGCAGCATCATGTTCATGCTGCCGATGCGCAGCATGGTGCCGTCGAAGTCGAAGCCGTGGAACATGCCGTGATGGAAGTGCTTCCGCAGCGCGTCGTCGCGCAGCACCTCCGGATGGCGCTCCCGCAGGTATTCGCCCGCTGCCACCAGAAAGCCCGCCGTGCCGCAGGCGGGGTCCACGATGACGTCCTTCGGGTTCGGCGCCGTCATCTCCACCATTAGCTGGATGATGTGCCGCGGCGTGCGGAACTGCCCGTTCTGCCCGGCCGTGGCGATCTTGCCGAGCATGTACTCATAGAGGTCGCCCTTGGTGTCGCGGTCCTCCATCGGCACATGGTCGAGCATGTCCACCACCCGCGCCAGCAGCGCCGCGGTCGGGATGGTGAAGCGGGCGTCCTTCATGTGGTGGGAATAGGTGGAGCCGTCCCCGCCGAGGGTACGGAGGAAGGGAAAGACATGCTCTCCCACCACGGCAAACATTTCAGCCGGCGCCATGTTCTTGAAGCGGGACCAACGGAGGTCCTCGTACGGCCGGTCCTTGGGGTCGGTACCCTCGGGGAAGATGCGCCGCTCGAGCGGACGCCTCAGCCGGGCGGCTTTACGCTCCTCGAGTGTGTGCAGTTCGTCCAGCCGACGGATGAAGAGCAGGTAGGTGATCTGTTCGATCACCTCCAGCGGATTGGAGATTCCGCCCGTCCAGAAGCTGTTCCAGATCTGATCGACCTGGTTCCTGATCTCACCTGTGAGCATGCACCAAAAACTCTTTTCAAATTCAGCTGGTTAGCAGGCCCAGTCGGGTTTGCCCAACAAGCTGTATGGAATAATAGCTGGGTTGGAGCTGGGTCGAAAAGCGCAAGAAGGGTAAAAAATTCTACCTCTGGGCACCCTTCCGGCGGCTCCACAGGGCACCCGCCTTCTGGTCGACGGCAGGCAGCGGGCTATTGAGCTGATCTTCCGTGAGGCCGGCATTCCGGGCGTTGTAGAGCCAGAGGATGAACTTAGCCCGGTAGCGTTCCACCGTTTGCTCCAACGCCCTGACCCGGAGCTCCGCAGCCTCGGCCCGCCGCAAAGCCACCGCCAGCTCGGGCGGCAGTTCCTCGCTTGTTGCCTTCCCTTTCCGGAGACTGTCGCGGATGACCCGGATTCTCTGTTTGCGCGCCTGATACGCGTCCTTGACCGCCTCATGACCATCAAGCGCCTGCCGGGTGTAGGAGCGCCCAAGGACGAGAGCCGCACGCTCGACCAGCCGCTCCCAGGTCAGTGGTCCCTCCCATGTCTCCAGCAGGGTCACGATGGCCCGAACGTCCTGGTCTGAAATCCTGGGCTTCGGCTTCTTATTCCCGACCACTTGCGCCTACCCTGCCGCCCGCAGGTCACGCCGGCTGCGGTGCCGCATCGCCTGTTCGATTTCGCTGTCCTGGCGGTCCGGGGGCAGGCTCGCGACCTTGCCGTCGGGAACGCCGGGATCGTCGTGGATGGCCAGCATCAGCTGCAGGCGCCTCAGCTTGCGCTCATGGTCCTGCACCCAGAGGTCAGCCCCGTAATCGCCCTCCGACATGGACAGCTTGGCGGCGGCGAGCTGCATCTCGGCAAGGCCGAGCAGACGGGTGATCTCAGCGCGGTGCCGCTGGTCGCCCTTGACGAAGACATTCTCCTCGCAGGTGATGCAGTCGCCGTGGTTCTGGCAGGGCTGCAGGGCATAGTCGTGGATGCAGGCGCCCACCTCGGTGGCGTGGGACGCCCCCATCTGCTCCCGAAGAAACTCTTCCCGGGAAATCAGGAGCGGGTCAGGAAGGTTATCGGCCGCCTCGAACAGGGGGCCCACGCCGCCGGCCTTCAGCGCCAGCTGGAGGAGATCCTCCCGGAACTCAGCGGGGGTCTGGTGGTCGTAGTACTTGTTCTGGCCGGGATCCCGGCCGCTCCAAAGGGCAAGGTCTTCCTGGCTGAGGCCCTTCTTGTGCCCCAGATTGTTGTTCCAGTGCCGGAAGGCATGGGTCGTAATTCTGATCGGAGAACCGTCTTCTTCCGTGAAGCCGTACTGCTGGAACACCGGCTTATGGGCGGGCGTCCCGGAGAGCCACCGGTTGAACTGGTCAATGTCGACCGCTTCGAACATCACCTGCGACCCCTCTCCGATCGTACTGGCCCGAAGCGCCCCCTGGCGGACGAGGATCAATGCCTCGGAGTACGGATGGGTTCTGAGGCCGTTCTGGTGAGGAAAATCCCGTGGGAGCTGTGCCAGGACAACCCGCTCCACATCCGAAAACCGGTACTCATGCCGGCCTCCTGCGCCAGCGCGGGGCTCCAACCGGACCTGCTTCGCCCACTGCACCCCGTTGGTCTGCCCAGCCAGCCCGGCCACCTGGTCGGAGGTCAGCCACTCAGCTTGGCGAAGGTGGGCAAGATCTGGCGGCAGATAGATCCGGCTGGGGTTCTGGACGTACCAAGCGGCGATGGCACGCGCCTCGGCGCAGTTCGCACGCAGGCGCTCGATGGCCTCCTGGACCTGATCGGCCGCGATATCGAGGACCCATTTGACCTGCGGCGGGTTGTTCTTCCCAGGATAGGCGCGAAGGCCGTAAGACGGTACCTCCCGCCCCTTCTCCCGACGCGTCTCCCTTGCCTCACAGTCGATTCGCAACTGGAGGACCTCGGAGGCGCGCCAGGGCGCACAGATGCAGATCAGGCAGACGGCGGAAAGGAGCCGATCCCGTAGATTTCGGGGCTGGCAGTAGATATGGGCGAGCACCTCGAAGGCCCGCCTGCTGGGCAGCTTCTGGGCACGACGCTCCGCGAATGCTGTCCCGATGCGCTCCCCTGGCTCCGCGGGCTTCGGAATGCCATGGCGCCACTGGAAGCTCGAGGCGAGCAGGCTGCGCTGCAGGCAGAACTGGTAGACACCCTCGATGGCCGAGGCACGCTGATACTTCACGAAGTCTGTGACGCCCTCGGTGCCGATCCGCACAGCGGTGGTGAGCACATCTGGGGAGAGCAAATCGATGCTGGGCCTCATGCGAAGGGCGCGGAAGGCCGCCTCGATATAACCCAGCGCATGAAGCCGCATCTGGAGCCGCGGGAACTCCGCTTTGGTCGCTGAGTGGGTATAGCGGATGTAAGCCCGGGCAAAGTCGCTGAAGGCGGAATCGAAGGGTGATCCGGCCGCCCTGGCGGCACGGCCGGTCAAGGTCCCATGCTGGAAGAAGTACAATCGGCTCGCTGCACGGGGCTTGCCCTTACGGACAAACGCAGCCGAGACGTCCCAGGCATCGGCTAGCCACTCGGTCGTCGCGATGAGGTTGGTAAGCTGATCCCGGGCAAGGGCGATGAACTCAGCAGCGCGCTGCTCGGCAGAAAGGGCAGCCTTGGTACGAAGTGCAATGACCGGCGTCATCGGGATCCTTCCTGAGCCGCTTCAAGCGCCGAGCACCGCTGTCGGCAGAGCTGGACGACCCGCGTCACCGCCGCGATGGTCCGGTCGTTGATGGTGTAGATCTTGGAACTCAGCCCCCTGTCGATCTGCTCCTGGCGCCGGGCGCGCAGACCGGTCAGGACCTCCTCGTGAGGACCATCGTCCCAGGGCCGGAATGACCGGCAGGTGTAGCAGCCGACCGGCTTGGCGAGGTCACAAAAGCCGTGCTGGCCGCAGTGCCCGAGAGGCTGCTCCCCGCCCTCCCCCAGGGTACGGTCATGGAGGCGCTTGGTCTTCGGCGCAGTTCGCGCCTCGAGATCCTCGCGTGAGATCAGGATGCCGGCGAATGCCTGCATGATAGGCGCGAAGTCCTCGGCCAAATGGTTGAGCCTCGGCACCATCTCCGGTCTGGCGTCCAGGTACTTGCCAACCTGCTGGGTGTCTGTATGGCCAAGCGCCTCGGCGATCTCGTATCTTGAGGCGCCATCGTCAGCCATGTTCTGCGCCAGGGTATGGCGAAACCGCTTGGAGTTTGCGCGGATCTGTGTTCGCTGCTCGATGATGGTCCGGATCCGACTGGCGATCGTCCGCGCGGACTGATGGTAGGCAAATCCTGGTGGATTCTCACCGCGATCAGAGCTGATGAACATGGGCCAGTCGTCCGCCGCCACCGCCGGATCCTTTCTGAGGCCCGCATTCTCCGCGATCAGGCGCTCCAGAAGACGTCCGAGCCGGCGGTCACACGGCCTGGCGCGGAAGCTGCCGCGGGTCAGCTCTCCCCGCTGCTTGGCCTGAGGGATCCTGAGGATATACCGCATCTCGCCATCCTGTGCGGGCGCAGCGATCAGATCCTTCTCCTTCAATGCGGCCAGCTGCCGGCTGCGTACGCCGAAGGCCAGCAGGACATGGCCTGCCGCATAGTCGGGGAGGTCCACCTCGCCCTCCGCATAGGCATCGTTCAAGGCGGCATTGAGTGTCTCAACCTCGGCTGCGGTAAAAGCACCTCGGTTTGGATCCCGTGTCTGAACGTCCCCTCCTTTGGGATTGCCTGGGAGTACTGCCTCACCGAGCCAGTCTAGAGCACTGCCTGAACAGAAGCCGTATCCAAGCCGGGCGGCTTTCTCCAGCAGTATGCGGACGACGCCAAGTTTCCAGAGGGTGTCTTTTGTAAGCTGCTTCTGCCAGATTAGGAGATGCGAAAATTCAATCAGCTCGACGGATTGAGGCTTAGCCCCTGCTAGAACTGCCCGATAGAATTCCAGGAGGCGACCGAAGAGGTTCCGGCTATGTGAGACGGACCTCGTCTCCAGGAAATGGCCGAAGGTATGCTGCAAACGCAGGACCACACTTGGCTGTAGGGCCGCAAGAGCGGCGAACTCCAGCGGGACGCTCCCATATGAGATATCGCGGAGCACCCAGGTGGCTGCGGTCGTATCGACGACTTGTCCGTCGGGAAGGAATAGCTTCGGGGCAAGCGGCGGGAAGTGTTCGGCGCTCCCGGCGACCATCCCTGACATAGCTATTCCTCCCCCTTTGCCATTTGGCTGGGTGGTAAGCGCCTTTCGCCTGTGCGCTCTTCCAGGATCTCCCTTCGCTCCTGCATCTCGAGGGAAAGCCGGTTCGCCTTCTCCCTGTTCCAGCGCCTGGTGTACTTCGCCGCCGTCGCGGGATTGCTCCACCCCTGGGCGTAAGCCCGAGCACGCTCCTCGTTCGTTGCGTCCACCTTGTCCCGCTGGGCTGATGCCCGGTCCGACATCTCGGAGAACCGATCGTTCCAGTCATGCCGCAGCACATGCGCTGAGAGGGTTTCTGGCATGCCGGAGACCCTCTCTCGCAACGCCTTGAACATCTTGGTCACGCTCCACAGGGTGAGTGGGGATCCATCGGCAGAGCTAACGAAGAGGAAGGGGTGTCGCCGCGCGCCGGGGAAGGCTCGCCGCTCGGCAAGGTACCCCAGGTACAGCCCGCGCAGGGTGGGGCCGATGGCCAGCTCGCGCCCGAGGGTCTTGACCTGCGGCTTAGGCGTCCGTGTGTCCTCCGGATCCTGCGGACGACGCGTGATTGTCAGAAGCCCACCATCTGGCGTGAGCTTGACATCCCCGACACGCAGGCAGAGCACCTCGCCCCGCCGCATCCCCAGGTCGAACAGTAGGCGGACGATCAGTTCGTTCCGCTGCTGGACCTGAGCCTCCCACGGGTTTCCAGGTGCCCCAGGTTTAATTGCGGCCAGGAGAAGATCACGTTTTTGTGCTTCTAAGCCCTCTCGCGGCTCGCCCTCGCTGCGTCGGGGATTGATGGCGCGACAGCGTTCCTGAAGGATGCCGAGGATGGCTTTCCGGCTCTCATCGTAAACTCTTCGCGCTTCGCTGCCGGCCTCCATCCGAAGAGCGTGGCTAAAGCTGAGGTGGCTCAGGAAGGCGTGGATCGCCGCCAAGCGGTTGCCAACTTCGGCTCGGAAGCCTGACTTTGCGGGGGTGCTCGGCCGTCGCCTCTGGAAGCGCGCTACGCTCCTTGCCCCTTCCCTGTCTTCAAGGACTACCGGAATGGCTTCCGAGAGGCTCTGGCGGCAGAAGTGGTCCAGGTTGTTCAGTTGCTCCAGGGTCAGGAAGCCGGGCGACCGGATAAGCTCCTCAGGCGTGCAGCCCCGCGTGTCGGCCCAGAGATAAAGCAACATGAGGTGGCGTAACTGCTTCTCCAGGGTCGCCGCGGCCTTGTTCAGGGGCCGTTCGGCGGATGCGATCCAGTATGTCGGCGCCTCGATCGGCAGTCCTGTCGACCGGGAGACCAGCAGCGGCAGCCGCTCTCCAGAGGCAAAGTGGGCCCATTCAATTGAATAAGGATTCGTCCGCTCGACCGAGCGCGGGGCAGTGCAGAAAATGGACACTTTTGCATGGTCCCCTGAACTTCTGCCACAAAGTTCGCCCTTCGGTCCCAATTTGTCAAACAAAAAGGGCCATGTTTCCATGGCCCTATCTCATTTTCTCCTTACAAAAGGCGTATGGTACTCTCTAGAACGGAATATCGTCGTCCAGATCGCTGCCGCCGCCCTTGGGCGTGTCCCACCCGCCCCGCTGCGGGCGGGGCGACGCCGCACCGCCGGAACGCTCGCCGCCCGACCGGCCGCCGAAGCCGCCCGACCGCTCCCCGCCCTCGGACGGGGCACCGCCCTCGCCGCCACCGCGACCGTCCAGCAGGGTCAGCTCACCGCCGAAGTTGCGCAGCACGACCTCGGTCGAATAGCGGTCCTGGCCGCCCTGGTCCTGCCACTTCCGGGTTTCGAGCTTGCCCTCGATATAGACCTTGCTGCCTTTGCGCAGATACTTCTCGGCGACCTCGCCGATGCGCTCGTTGAAGATCGCCACCGAGTGCCATTCGGTGCGCTCCTGGCGGTTCCCCTCGCGGTCCTTATATGTGTCCGTGGTGGCGAGGCGCAGATTCACCACGCGCCCGCCGTTCTGGAAGTTCCGCACCTCCGGATCCCTACCGAGATTGCCGATCAGGATCACCTTGTTGACGCTGCCGGCCATGCTGCCCGGTCCTTCATACGCTGCGGCCCCGCCGGCCGGCCGGACCTCCATCCTGGAGGCCAGGCCATGGCCCGGAAGCCCGGTTTCACGACTCTGCGCGCCGCCCTGGGGTGCGCCCCAGGGCAACCCACCCCGGGGCAACCTAACGGGCGAGCCTGTCCGCCGCCACCCGCCGCATCACACTTGTCTGCGGTGACGGAATGCCTCTTTCCGCCGCACCATGATGCTGGCACAACCCGAACGTGAACACAATGCGAACGCTTGTGCGCAGGAGCCTGAGTTGAAAAAGCTGTCGAACCTGCCCGCCGCTCGGCGGAACCCCGCCCAGGCCGCCGGGCAGCACGACGAGATCCGGATCCGGGGCGCACGCCAGCACAATCTGAAGGATGTCGATCTCGATATCCCCAAGCACACGCTGACGGTCATCACCGGCCTCTCCGGCTCCGGCAAATCCTCCCTCGCCTTCGATACCATCTACGCGGAGGGGCAGAGGCGCTATGTCGAGAGCCTCTCGGCCTATGCCCGCCAGTTCCTGCAACTGATGCAGAAGCCCGACGTGGATTCGATCGAGGGCCTCTCCCCCGCCATCTCGATCGAGCAAAAGACCACCAGCCACAATCCGCGCTCGACCGTCGGCACGGTCACCGAGATCCATGACTACATGCGCCTGCTCTGGGCCAGGGCGGGCATTCCCTACTCCCCGGCCACCGGCCTGCCCATCGAGGCACAGACGGTCAGCCAGATGGTGGACCGCGTCCTCGCCATGCCGGAGGGAACCCGCCTCCTGCTGCTGGCTCCCGTGGTGCGCGGCAAGAAGGGAGAGTTCCGGAAGGAGCTGGCCGAGTATCAGCGGCGCGGTTTCGAGCGGGTGAAGATCAACGGCACCCTGATGCGGATCGAGGACGCGCCCTCGCTCGACAAGCGCCGGAAGCATGACATCGAGGTCGTGGTGGACCGCGTGGTCGTCGGCAATGACGGCCTGGCGCAGCGTCTGGCGGATTCCTTCGAGACGGCACTGGGCCTGGCCGATGGCGTTGCCTATGCGGAGAATGCCGATGGCGGCGAGCGCACGGTGTTCAGCAGCCGCTACGCCTGCCCCGTCTCCGGCTTCACCCTGGAGGAGATCGAGCCGCGCCTCTTCTCCTTCAACTCGCCGCAGGGCGCCTGCCCGGTCTGTGACGGCCTCGGCACCGAGAGCTTCTTCGACCCCGCCCTCGTCGTGCCCGATGACACGCGCAGCCTGGCCGATGGCGCGGTGGCCGCCTGGGCCGGCAACAGCGCGCCCTACTACGACCAGACCCTGGACAGCCTGGCGCGGCACCTGAAGGTCAGGATGTCGGTTCCCTGGGGGGAGCTTCCGGAGCAGGCGCGGAACGCCATCCTGCAGGGCACCGGCAACGAGGCGGTGACGCTGCGCTACAAGGACGGGCTGCGCGCCTACGAGGTGAAGAAGCCCTTCGAGGGCGTCCTGCCCAACCTCGCCCGCCGCCTGCGCGAGACGGACAATCCCTGGGTCCGGGAGGATCTGTCCCGCTATCAGGCCGAGCAGCCCTGCCATGCCTGCCAGGGTGCCCGGCTGAAGCCCGAGGCGCTGTCGGTCAAGGTGGCCGGGCTGCATATCGCCCAGGCCAGCGAGTTGTCGATCCGCAAGGCCCTGCCCTGGTTCGAGGGGGTGGAGGCGACGCTGACACCGCAGCGGGCCGAGATCGCCCGCCGCATTCTCAAGGAGATCATCGAGCGCTTGCGCTTCCTGCTGGATGTCGGGCTGGACTACCTCTCCCTCGCCCGCGCCTCCGCCACCCTCTCCGGCGGCGAGAGCCAGCGCATCCGCCTCGCCAGCCAGATCGGCTCGGGCCTGACCGGCGTGCTCTATGTGCTGGACGAGCCTTCCATCGGCCTGCACCAGCGCGACAACGAGCGGCTGCTCGGCACGCTTCGCCGGCTGCGCGACCTCGGCAACACCGTGCTCGTGGTCGAGCATGACGAGGATGCCATCCGCACCGCCGACCACCTCATCGACATCGGCCCCGCCGCCGGCGCCGGCGGCGGCCGCGTCATCGCCCAGGGCACGCCGGAGGAGGTGGCCGCCAACCGCGACAGCATCACCGGCGACTACCTCTCGGGCCGCCGCACCATTGCCGTGCCGGAGAAGCGCCGCGCGCCGGACGAGAAGCGGATGCTTCGTGTCGTCGGCGCCACCGGCAACAACCTGCGCGGCCTGACCGCCGGCCTGCCGCTCGGCACCTTCACCTGCGTGACGGGTGTCTCCGGCGGCGGCAAGTCCACCTTCGTCATCGAGACGCTCTACAAGGCGGTCGCCCGCCGGCTGATGGGCGCGGGCACCGTACCGGCGCCGCACGAGCGGATCGAGGGGCTGGAGCATCTCGACAAGATCATCGACATCGACCAGTCGCCGATCGGCCGCACCCCGCGCTCCAACCCGGCCACCTATACGGGCCTCTTCGCGCCGATCCGCGACTGGTTCGCGGAACTGCCCGACAGCCGGGCGCGCGGCTACAAGCCGGGCCGCTTCAGCTTCAACGTCAAGGGCGGCCGCTGCGAGGCCTGCCAGGGCGATGGCGTGCTGAAGATCGAGATGCACTTCCTTCCGGATGTCTACGTCACCTGCGACACCTGCAAAGGCAAGCGCTACAACCGCGAGACGTTGGAGGTGAAGTTCCGCGGCAAGTCCATCGCGGACGTGCTGGAGATGACGGTGGACGAGGCGCTGGAGTTCTTCTCGGCCGTGCCCGCCATCCGCGAGAAGCTGCGCGTGCTGCGCGAGGTCGGCCTGGGCTATATCCATCTCGGCCAGCAGGCGACGACCCTCTCCGGCGGCGAGGCGCAGCGCATCAAGCTGTCCAAGGAACTCTCCCGCCGCGCCACCGGCCGCACCCTCTACATCCTCGACGAGCCCACCACGGGCCTCCATTTCGAGGATGTCCGCAAGCTGCTGGAGGTGCTCCATCAGTTGGTGGACCAGGGCAACACGGTGGTGGTGATCGAACACAATCTGGAGGTCATCAAGACCGCGGACTGGATTCTCGACCTGGGTCCGGAAGGCGGCGATGGCGGCGGCCAGATCGTTGCCGAGGGCACGCCGGAGGAGGTGGCGGCCATTGCCGCCAGCCATACCGGCCGCTTCCTCGCGCCGCTGTTGCCGGCCCGGCCCTCCAGGCGGCGCAAGCGGGCCTGACGGTAAAGGGCGGTCCCACCGGAACCGCCCTTTACCGATCAGCGCAGGCTGAAGACGATCGGTACCGTCATCGGCTGCGGCGCCGTGCCCATCTCCGGCGGGAAGGGCGGCAGCCGCACCCGCTGGATCAGCTCTGCGACCTCCTGGTCCAGATCCGCGTCGCCGCTGCTGCCGGTGATGCGCCAGGCGATCACGCTGCCATCCGGCGCCATGGTGAAGGTCAGCATCACCCGCCCCTCGATCCGCCGCAGGCGCGCCCGGTTCGGATAGCGCTTGGCGCGGTTGAGGGCGCCGACGATCCTGTCCGTATAACTCGCCGGCGGTCCGGCGGCCCGGCGCGCCGTGCTGGCCGGCGCGCCGCCCGATTGCGGAGCGGCCGTCACCGGCGCCGGCGGGGCCTCGGTGCGCTGCGGTGCCGTCGGCTGCGGCGCGACCGGCCTCTCGCGCGGCGGAGTCGGCCGGGGGACCGGCCGCGGCGGCGGCGGTGCGGGCTGGGGCGGCGGCGGGGGTTGCGGGGGTGGCGGCGGCGGAACCTCGGTCTCCAGGATCGGCGCGGTCTCCGGCTCCGGCGGCTGCACGACGTCCGGCGGCGTGGCCTCCACCACCTCCGGCTCCGCCACCGGCTCCGGCGGCGGCGGCTCGGCCACCGCCATCTCGGGCGCGACCACGCTCTCGACCGGGGGCGGCTCGACCGCCTGGGCCGTGGCCTCGGCGGCCACCATCTCGGTCGGCTCCGTGACCTCGGCCGGCGTGTCCGTGGCACTTTCCGGTATGGCCGGGGCCGCGATCATCTCCAGCGGCACGACCGCCGGAGGCGGTTCATGCTTCGGCAGGCCGAACATCAGGAAGGCCACGGCGCCGCCGTGCAGAAGGGCCGAGGCGCCCCAACCCAGCGCCCGGGGCCCGCTCAACGTCATCGTCGTCATGGCACTCTTCCGTCAGCGCGCCTGGACGACGCCGGCCCCGGCCTCCGCCTCGGCGATCAGCGAGACGCGGGTGATGCCCGACTGGGTGATGCGGCCCATCACATGGAGGACCTCGCCATAGGGCACGGAACGATCCCCCCGGACATAGACGGGCGCCTCCGGATCCTCCTCATGCAAGCCGCGCAGCCGCGTGACCAGCTCCGCCAGCGGCACCTCCTCCTGGCGTATGAAGGTCTTGCCATCGGCCGCCACCGTCAGCACCACCGGCGGCCGCTGCGCCGCGGCGCGGGGCGCGGCGGTCTTCGGCAGCTCCACAGGGACGCCGACGACCATCATCGGGGCCGCGACCATGAAGACGATGAGCAGCACGAGCATGACATCGACAAGCGGCGTCACGTTCATGTCCGCCATGGGCAGGCTGTCCCCGTCCTCGGAGCTCTGGCTGGGTCCGGCGAAGGCCATGCGGCTTACTCCGCGGCCGCGTGCGCGCGGACCGAGCCGCCCGTCGTCGCCGGCCGGCGGGACAGGTTGGCGGCGAAATCCGCGATCGCGGACTGCCCCTCATGACGCAGGCGGTTCAGGCGCACCAGCAGGCGGTTGTAGGCCATGACCGCCGGGATCGCCGCGACCAGGCCGATCGCGGTCGCGAAAAGCGCCTCGGCGATGCCTGGTGCGACGACGGCGAGGCTGGTGTCATTGCTCTGCGCAATGCCGGCGAAGCTGTTCATGATGCCCCAGACCGTGCCGAACAGGCCGATGAAGGGCGCCACGGCACCTGTCGTGGCCAGGAAGGGCAGGCCGGGCTCGGCATTCCGCAGGGCGCCGCCGAGGGCGTGGCGCATGGCATGCTCCATGCGATGGCGGTACTCGAAGCGGCTCTCGCCCTGCTCCCGGCCATCGCGCCACTCGCGCGTCCCCGCCCGGATGACGGAGGCGGCCAGGCCTTCGCCCTGCACGGCCGGCACCGGAGCCTGCGGCGCCGCCATCTCGGCCAGCCGCCGGATCTCGCCGCGCAGCCGCCGCATCACCAGGGACTTCTCCACGATGATCGCCCAGCAGACCACCGAAGCCAGGGCCAGGCCGATCATGACCGCCTTGACGACCCAATCGGCCTGCAGGAACAGCCCCAGCAGGGACATGTCCGGGACGTGAAGCGCCGGGAGGGCCTCGGGCACGGGGGCGGCAGCGGCGGAGGGATCGGTCGGGTTCATTGCAGCCTACTCACTTCTCGAAGGTAACGCCATCGACGCGCGAGGCGAGAGACAGTCGCGGCAGGCAGGCGGCGCGGGTCTCGGTGGTGGGGCCACAAGCCATCAGGTCGTTCAGCAGCAGGGAGCCGACGCTGTCACAGGCCCGGCCGGAAAGGTCGAAGATGCGAGCCATGGTCTTCTCGGCCGGCAGCGGACCGACATCCAGCGCCAGGCGCCGGGCGATCACGCCATCCTTGCCGAAGACCAGCAGGTCCAGCCGCAGGGGGTCGATGGCCTCCGGCGCGCTGTTGCGCAGCACCAGCCAGACCCGGCATCCCTCGGACCGCGCCTCAAGCCTGTTGAGCTCGAGCCCGATGGGCGACGCCTTCGCCGGTGCCGTCTCCTGGGCGCTCAAGGTCAGCGGCATCATGACACCGAGTGTCAGGAGGAGAGCGGACGCGATCCGGCGCAGCGACATGCGGATGATGACCCCTTCGCAGTTGCGATGGCTTATGCCGACATTGAGAGGCGCTTGCAATGCGAACGACTCTCACTTTAGCAGGCGTCACCCATCCTATTGCAACATGTCGGCCACGCTCCGCCCCGCGCAGCACACAACAAAAGGCCGCCTCTCCCATGAGGAGAAGGCAGCCTGGAATGCATAGGCATCGTTGGAGGGCTGGAGGCGTCTGGTGCCGACGCCCGGGATTGAACCGGGGACCTACTGATTACGAATCAGTTGCTCTACCGCTGAGCTACGTCGGCCGCGGCGGCTATCTAGCCTCTGCCGCCACCCAGGGCAACTCCATCCCGGCGTCCTGACACGCTTTTTGCCCGGCCGGACCGCCAGACCCCGGCGAGGGCGCAGCTCTCATAGGCGCGGATCAGTGCACCAGGACCGGCAACATCTCATGCTGAAGGATCGCCGCCGTGGCGAGGCTGGTATCCGGGGCCGCGCCGATCTGCGTGCCGTCCGCGGCATGAATGGCGACGGCCGGGGTGCCGTTCAGCAGGATGGGACGGATATAGGCGATATCCTCCGCGCCGAAGCGCGCCCATTCCGCGGGGGCAAGATGCCGGAGCACGTCCGCCGCGGCATAGGGCCGAATGTGTCCTTCCTTATTCATGGCAGGAATCTCCTTTCGCCGTCCCTGAAGGGGCCCGGCCTGCGTCCGGTTCGAACCGGACGCGGATTGCGTATCATGTCAGTCTGCGGGAACAACGCGCCGGCGGGGCAAGGGAAGCGACCCTATTCGTCCCGGCTCTTCACAATACCGGAGCGATCGCGCCGCCGTTAAACCTCAACCAGCGGTATCGGCGCTTTTATCGATCGCCCCGTTCACCACCGCCCTTCCCCCCTGTGCGCCGCGCGTGCCGATATGGATCGACTTCACGCGGACCTCGGGCTGCGGCCTCTGGAGGTCGATGTGCAACAGGCCATTGTCCAGCCACGCACCTTCCACCTCGATGCCTTCGGCCAGGACGAAGGCCCGCTGGAACTGCCGGGCGGCAATGCCACGATGCAGGAAGACACGGCCTTCCGCCTCGTCGCGCTGCTTGCCTCGGACCACCAGCTGGTTGTCCTCCTGCGTGATGTGCAGGTCGTCCATGCTGAAGCCGGCGACGGCCAGGGAGATCCGCAGGCGATTGTCGCCGGTCTGCTCGATATTATAGGGCGGATAGCCATCGGCGTTCTTCGCCACGCGATCGAGCATCTGTTCCAGATGATCGAAGCCCAGAAACAGTGGCGAGCCGAACAACGACGAGCGAGACATGGCGGAAAACCCCTCAAGCTGAGCGAGCATTCGCCGGAACCCGAAGCATCCCGGCTTCTGCCGATAATTTGGGCAAAGCGGGGCCATATGCAAGGGGC
Source organism: Teichococcus aerofrigidensis (assembly GCF_054073225.1). Taxonomy (NCBI): domain Bacteria; kingdom Pseudomonadati; phylum Pseudomonadota; class Alphaproteobacteria; order Acetobacterales; family Roseomonadaceae; genus Roseomonas; species Teichococcus aerofrigidensis. The sequence continues at coordinate 74,521 of NZ_JBSXMU010000002.1, read as the reverse complement.
AATGGTTGAACACCGGACCGGCCCCCGCTACAGCAGCCTCCCCATGCCCGAAACCGATCTCCTGCCGATCCTGCTGGTTCCCGACACCAGGCTGAGGACCAAGTGCCGCGCCGTCGGTCCCCAGGATGGCGATGCCGTGCGCGCCCTGGCGCCCCGCATGCTGGCGGCGATGTACAAGGCCCCCGGCATCGGCCTCGCCGCGCCGCAGGTCGGAGATCTCCTGCGCCTCGTCGTCATTGACCTTCAACCGGATGAGAAACCGGACCCGATGGTGCTGGTCAATCCGGAGATCGTCGCCGCCAGCGAGGAACTGGCGACGCGGGAGGAGGGCTGCCTCTCGCTCCCGGGCCAGTATGCCGACGTCACCCGGCCCGCCAAGGTCAAGCTGCGCTGGCTGGATCTGGAGGGCGGCAAGCGGGAGATCACCGCGGACGGGCTGCTCGCCACCTGCATCCAGCATGAGCTGGACCATCTCGATGGCGTCCTCTTCGTCGATCACCTCTCGGCGCTGAAGCGCAACATGATGCTGCGCAAGCTGGCGAAGGAGCTGAAGGCCAGGGCGCGCGACGCATGAGGCCGCTCCGCCTGGCCTTCATGGGCAGCCCGGACTTCGCGGTGCCGGCCCTGCGCGCCCTGCATGCCGCGGGCCATGAGATCCTCGCCGTCTATACCCAGCCGCCCCGGCCGGCCGGGCGCGGCCAGCGCGAGCTGCCCTGCCCGGTCCATCGGGAGGCCCTGCGGCTTGGCCTTTCCGTGCGGCACCCCTCCCGGCTGCGGCACGCCACGGAGGAGCACGAGGCCTTCGCCGCCCTGGCGCTGGATGCCGCGGTCGTCGCCGCCTATGGGCTGATCCTGCCGAAACCCATGCTGGATGCGCCGGCGCGCGGCTGCCTCAACATCCATGCCTCGCTGCTGCCGCGCTGGCGTGGCGCGAGCCCCATCCAGTCCGCCATCCTGGCCGGCGACGCCGAGAGCGGCGTGACCATCATGCGCATGGAGGAGGGCCTCGACACGGGGCCGATGCTTCTCGAGGGCCGGCTTCCCCTCGGGCCGGACATCACCACGCCCGCCCTGCACGACGCCCTGGCGGAGATGGGCGCCCGCCTCATCCTGCAGGCCCTTGCCGGGAATCCCCCTGCCCGTCCGCAGCCCGAGGAAGGCGTCACCTACGCGCCCAAGCTCGGCAAGCAGGATGGCCGCCTGTCCTGGGAGGGCGAGGCGACCGCCCTGGAACGCCGCGTCCGCGCCCTCAATCCCTGGCCCGGCACCTTCTTCCAGCATGAGGGCCAGCCGATCCGGGTGCTGGAAGCCAGAGCCGAACCTCTGGGGAGCGCGCCCCCCCCGGGCACCGTGCTTGACGAGGCGCCGCGCATCGCCTGCGGCGAGGGTGCGCTCCGCCTGCTCCGCCTGCAGCGGCCGGGCCGTGGCGCTCTCGACGCGGAGCCGTTCCTGCGCGGTTATCCCCTCCCGCGCGGAACCGTGCTGGACTGAGCCCATGCCGCGCTATGCCTTGCTGGTCGAGTATGACGGCACGCCCTTCGTGGGCTGGCAGCGGCAGGCCAGTGGCCTCTCGGTGCAGCAGGTGCTGGAGGAGGCCGCCGCCCCGCTCAATGCTGGCCGGCCCGCCGCCACCATGGCCTCGGGGCGGACCGATGCGGGCGTCCATGCCGAGGGGCAGGTGGTGCAGATCGACGTCGCCCTGGAGCTGCACCCCGACCGGCTCCGGGACGCGCTGAACTTCCACAGCCGCCCGCATCCGGTCTCCGTCCTGGCCGCCGCCCTGGCGCCGCCGGACTGGTCGGCGCGGTTCTCCTGCATCGGACGGGGCTACCGCTACCGCATCCTCAACCGCCGCGCCCGGCCGGCGCTCATGGCCGGTCGCGTCTGGCACGTTCAGGCACCGCTCGATGCCGAAGCCATGCACGCGGCGGCGCAGGGGTTGCTCGGGCGGCATGATTTCTCGGCCTTCCGCGCCGCCGCCTGCCAGGCGAAGGATGCCATGCGCACGCTGGACCGGCTGGAGGTGCGGCGGCAGGGCGAGGAGATCCATGTCCTGACCGAGGCCCGCAGCTTCCTGCATCATCAGGTGCGCAACATGGTCGGCACGCTGGCCCAGGTCGGGCTGGGTCGCCGCCCCCTCTCCTGGCCCCGCGAACTGCTCGATGGGCGCGACCGCCGCAAGGCCGGGCAGAATGCCCCCGCCGAGGGGCTGACGTTCCTCTTCGCCCGCTACCCCCAGCCGCTCCCCTGGCAGGATTGACGGGCGGTCCGCTCAGGCCTCACGCCGCAACAGATCGAGCCGGTACTCCGGATACCGGTCCTGCCGCACCGGCTGGAGCACGCCGGCGGCATGCTGGATGAAGGCTTCCACCGCCGCGTCGCCCGAGAGCGGATAATCGGTGTTGCCGATCCAGTGGACCAGGAGGACATCGCCCCCCGGCATCAGATCCCGCCGGACCAGCGACGCCACCTGGGCGAGGTCGCGCTCATCCCAGTAGTACACCACCTCGGAGAGCAGGATCAGGTCGTAGCGGCCGTTCGGCCATTGCCCTGGCACCTCGCGCCGCTGGATCGACAGGCTGGGCACCAGACCGCAATGCCGTCGCGCCGCCGCCACCGCCCGCGCCGAACTGTCCACGGCGGTCAGCCTGCGGCAATGCGGCACCAGCATCCCGGTCAGTACGCCGATCGAGCAGCCGACCTCGAGCCCGTGCTCATAAGGCTCCTTGCGCAGGGCCTCGAGAGTCGTGGCGTATTTCGCGGCCTCATAGTCGCTGGTGAGGAACTTCCACGGATCGGGGTCGGCGGCGTAGAGCGCCTCGAAGTACGCGGCGGAGAGGGAGGTCATCGGGCGTCCGGTCACGTCAGGTCCCCTTCCTGGAGGAGAAACAGCTCGAAATCCCGCATGCAGCGATCCAGAAGCGCGGCATCCACCTGGAATCCGCCCGCTGCGAGCGAAGCGACCTGCCCGAACTGCGAACGGTGACAGGCCAGCGCGCGCGCCTTGGCCGCAAGGTGGCGCCGGACATCCAGGCGTCGGGCCTGCGGCGCCGGGCCCGGCAGGGCGTGATCCGGCGGCAGGGTATGACCCCAGACGGAGTACTGCACGAGGCGGCAGGGCGGCGCTCCCGGCGGCCTTGCCGTCAGGGCCGCCCGGGCCATGGCCCAGGCCGCGTGGTGATCGCAATGCGGATCATGCTCCCAGGTGGTCAACAGGGCGCCGGCAGAGGTGGATCGGAGCGCATCGCGGACGGCACCGACCGCGGCGTCGAACGCCGCGCCGGCCTCAGGCACGGCGGCGTCGGGGAGGCCGAGGAACACCGCATCCGACGCCGGTACGCCGAGGCAGGCCAGCGCCTCGAGGGCTTCGGCCTGGCGGATCCGGGACAGCGCCGCCCGATCCTCCGCCCCCTCCGTGGGATGGGAGGCGCCCCCGTCACTGATGAAGATCACCCGCAGACCGCGACCGGCGGCTGCGGCTTCGGCCAGGAGACCGCCGCATCCGAGGCTCTCGTCATCCGGATGCGGGGCCAGGACGACCACCCCGCCCTCCCCGACGATGTCCGGAAGACCTGCGAACGGCGCGGCGTCGGCCTGCTCGAGAAAGGCCGTGGCGGTGAGCTTCACGGCCATTCGGCCTGCTCCGCGGCGAAGGCCAGGGCGGCGGCGTTGTCGAGGGCCCGGTCCGGACCGGGCTGCCGGAGATAGGTGGCGAGATCGCGCGCCACCCGTTCCACCGGGCTGGGGCGCAGGAAGGCCTGCAGGCCGATGGACCGCTGAACGCGTTCGAGCACATCCAGCGCCGCTCGTTCCACCGCGTGGCGCGACAGCTGCACATAGGCCAGCACCGTCTCCTCCTCGGCCGAGCCATAGACCAGCGCGGCCTTCCTCACCCATAGCCGCGCCGTCTCCGCAGCCACCATGCATTCTCCCAGGCGGCGGCGCTGGTGCGGGTCGCCGTCGCGATCCAGACGGCGGAGATGGTGCCGCATCAGCTGCACCAGTTCCTCCACGCCGCCGCACTGGACCGCCAGGAAGCGCCACGCTCCGCCAGTGAAGTAGGGCTCCTTCTGATAGCAGCCGGGTGGGCCGATCCGGTCGGCCTCCCGCGTCATCATGCCGGTGAAGTCCACCGAGCCCGTGGCGGAGACCTGCATCCCCGACGCTGTCCAGCTGCGGACCTCGCTCCGCTCTCCCGGCCGCAGACGGGGCGCGATCAGCCGGACCCCCTCCTCCGTCGTCGCAGTGACCAGCGGACGCAGGAGCCGCCCGGCGCCGGAGGCCAGGATCTTGCGCCCCTCCAGGCGCCCTTCCGCCGTCATGCGCAAGGGCCGGGAGGGATCATCGGTCGCCCAGACACCGAAGAGGCACCCCTCGCGCACATCGGCCGATGCCCGCCGCATCTGCTCCCCGTCACCAAAACGATGGATCAGATCCAGGGCGTTGACGTGGCCTTCGAAAAGCCTTCCCATCGGCAGGCTTCCGCGCCCGATCGTCATCAGGACCTCGGCCAGCAGGCTGTTCCTCTGCGGCACCAGGCCAAGGTCGAGCCCGCCCTCCAGGGCAGGCAGCGCCGCGACCAGAAGGCCGTTCCGCTGCAGGATGTCGATGAGGGGTCGCGGATCGGCCCCGGGATGATCCAAAGCTTCTCCCAGCCCCCTGGCGCTCTGCGCCGCTTCCGCGGCACAGGTGAGCAAGTCGGCGGATGGGCCGAACTGGTCCATGCTGGCCCTCTGATGCTGTCTGTCGTCAACGGCACAGCCCCCGTCTGGTTGCTCCCCGCCAAGCGACACCCGCCCGCGTGCAAACCGCGTTCAGGTCACAGGATCCGGGCCACCACGGTGATTTGACGGCCCCTCGCCGAACCGCTAGAAGCGGCCTCGCATACGCCGTGTAGCGAAAGCCCCTGCGGAGGGGTGGCCGAGTGGCCGAAGGCGGCGGTTTGCTAAACCGTTAGACGGGGATAACCCGTCTCGTGGGTTCGAATCCCATCCCCTCCGCCACTTCTCTCCCCGCACTTCATCCCCGCTGCCTGGCCTGTCGAAGGCCGCACGGTCCCGCTCGCCCCATGGCCGGCCGCCATGATGGCGGCCGGGCCGGGCGCGCCTCAACCCAGCTTCTTCTTCAGCAGCTCGTTGACCAGCGCCGGGTTTCCCTTGCCCTGCATGGCCTTCATGGTCTGACCGACGAAGAATCCAAAGAGCTTGTCCTTGCCGGAGCGGTATTCCTCGACCTTTCCGGCGTTGGCCGCCATGACCTGCTCGATCACCGCCTCGATGGCCCCGGTATCGGTCACCTGCTTCAGGCCCCGCTCCTCGACCAGGACGGCCGGCGGCTTGCCGGTTTCGAACATCGCCTCCAGCACCTCCTTGGCCAGCTTGCCGGACAAGGTGCCGTCCTTGATAAGGTCGAGCAAACCGCCGAGATTCTCGGCGCTGACGGGCGAATCGCCGATACCGTGGCCGGTGCGGTTCAGCCCGGCGAAGAAATCGCCGGTGATCCAGTTGGCCGCCATCTTCGGATCGCGGCCCTTCGTCACGGCTTCGTAGAAGGCCGCCGTTTCCTTCTCCAGCGTCAGGACATGGGCGTCATAGGGCGTCAGGCCGAAGTCGCCGACATAGCGGGCGCGCCGGGCGTCCGGCAGCTCCGGCAGGGCGGCCTTCAGCCCGTCCACCCAGGCCTGCTCCAGAACCAGCGGCGGCAGGTCGGGGTCGGGGAAGTAACGGTAGTCATGCGCGTCCTCCTTGGAGCGCATCGATCGCGTCACGCCGCGCTGCGTGTCGAAGAGGCGCGTCTCCTGCACCACCTCGCCGCCATCCTCCCAGACCTCGATCTGGCGCCGCGCCTCGGCTTCCACCGCCTGCATGACGAAGCGGATGGAGTTGACGTTCTTCACCTCGCAGCGGGTGCGGAACCCCTCGCCCGGCCGGCGGACCGAGACATTGACATCGGCGCGCAGCGAGCCCTGCTCCATATTGCCGTCGCAGGTGCCGAGGTAGCGCAGGATCTGCCGCAGCTTCGTCAGATAGGCGCCCGCCTCTTCCGGGGAGCGCATGTCGGGCTCCGAGACGATCTCCATCAGCGCCACGCCGGAGCGGTTGAGGTCGATGAAGCTCTTGCTCGGATGCTGGTCATGCAGGGACTTGCCGGCATCCTGCTCCAGATGCAGGCGTGTGATGCCGATCTGCTTGGTGCTGCCATCCCCGAGCTGGATCTCGATGACGCCCTGCCCCACCACCGGATACTGGTACTGGCTGATCTGATAGCCCTGCGGCAGATCGGCATAGAAGTAGTTCTTCCGGTCGAAGCGGGACCAGAGGTTGATCTGCGCGTTCAGCCCGAGGCCGGTGCGCACCGCCTGGGCGACGCACTCGCGGTTGATCACCGGCAGCATGCCCGGGAAGCCGGCATCGATGAAGCTCACCTGACTGTTCGGCTCGGCACCGAACTCCGTGGCCGCGCCGCTGAACAGCTTGGCCTGCGAGGTCACCTGGGCATGCACCTCCAGCCCGATGACGACCTCCCAGGCGCCGCTCGCGCCCTCCAGCGTGTAGCTCATGCGCCAGCCCTCACCGCCGGGACCGCATCGAAGCCGGCGGCACGCTCCAGCGCGGCGCCGACGGCGAAGACAGTCTCCTCATCGAAGGGCCTGCCCAGCACCTGCAGCCCCAGCGGCAGGCCCTTCGCATCCAGCCCCGCCGGGACGGAGAGGCCCGGAATGCCGGCGAGATTCGCCGTCACGGTGAAGACGTCATTCAGATACATCGCCACAGGATCGTCCTGCTTGTCGTCCCGCCCGAAGGCGGCGGAGGGGGTGGCGGGGGTCAGGATGGCGTCCACCCGCTCCCAGGCCTGGTCGAAATCGCGCTTGATCAAGGTGCGGACCTGCTGCGCCTTGACGTAATAGGCGTCGTAATAGCCGGCGCTCAGCACATAGGTTCCGATCAGGATGCGGCGCTTCACCTCGTCGCCGAAGCCGGCGGCGCGGGTGCGCTCGTAGAGATCCCTGAGATCCTCGCCATCCTCCCGCAGGCCGAAACGCACCCCGTCATAGCGGGCGAGATTCGAGGAGGCCTCGGCCGGCGCCACGATGTAATAGGTCGGCAGGGCATAGCGCGTGTGCGGCAGGCTGATGTCCACCAGCTCCGCCCCCTCGGCCTTCAGCCAATCCATGCCCTGCCGCCACAGCGCCTCGATCTCGGCCGGCATGCCGTCCAGGCGGTACTCGCGCGGAATGCCGATGCGAAGGCCCTTCACGCCCCGCGCGCAGGCGGCGGCGAAGTCCGGCACCGGCATGTCGGCGCTGGTGGAATCCTTCGGATCGAAGCCCGCCATGGAGCCCAGCAGGATGGCACAGTCCTCGACCGTGCGCGCCACCGGCCCCGCCTGGTCGAGCGAGGAGGCGAAGGCCACGACGCCGAAGCGCGAGCAGCGGCCATAGGTCGGCTTGATGCCGGCAATGCCGCAAAAGGCCGCCGGCTGGCGGATCGAACCGCCGGTGTCCGTCGCCGTGGCGCCCAGCGCCAGGCGCGCCGCCACCGCCGCGGCCGAGCCGCCGGAGGAGCCGCCAGGAACCAGCACGGCCTCCGGCGCGTCCCGCCGCTTCCAGGGGTTCTCGACCCCGCCGAAGGCCGAGGTGGCATTGGACGAGCCCATGGCGAACTCGTCCAGATTGGCCTTGCCCAGGAAGACAGCGCCATCCCGCAGCAGATTGCCGCTGACGGTGCTCTCATAGGGCGGGACGAAGTTGCCCAGGATCCGGCTGGCGGCCGTCGTCCGCGTGCCGGCGGTGCAGAACAGATCCTTGATGGCGAGCGGGATGCCGGTCAGCGCCCGGCCCTCGCCACGGCCGAGCGCGGCATCCGCCGCCTCGGCCTGGCGCAGCGCCAGATCCGGGGTCACGGTGATGTAGGCGTTGAGACGCGGATTGAGCGCCTCGACCGCGCCGATGAAGGTCCGAGTCAGCTCGACGGCGCTGATCTCGCGCCGTGCCAGCGCGCCGCGCGCGCCGGCCAGGGTCAGATCCGTGGCAGAGGTCATGCCGCTCACTCCACCACCTTGGGCACCGCGAAGAAGGCGCCGGCACGGTCGGGGGCATTGGCCAGGATCTCCCCCTGGATGCCGCCATCCGTCACCTCGTCCCGCCGCATGCGCAGCGCCTGCGCGCCGCCGCCCGCCATGGGCTCAATGCCCTGGGTATCCACGGCACGCAGCTGCTCGATCCAGCCCAGGATCCCGTTCAGTTCGGCTTCAAGGCGCGGCAGGTCGCTGTCCTCGACCCTGATGCGGGCCAGGGACGCGACGCGCCGGACAGTGGCGGTGTCGAGCGACATAGTTTTTCTTCCGGATGGTTGCAGGTCTGATTGCGCGGCAATGGCGGCGGACCATAAACACCGCCATGCCCCTCAGCAACCTGACCGACCTTCGCGGCGGCCTTTCCCCCGGTCAGAGACTCATCGGCCTCGACCCCGGACGGCGGACCATCGGCGTGGCGCTCTCCGACGTCTCGCTGATGCTGGCGAGCCCCTATCAGGCCCTGCCGCGCGGCAAGCTGGCCGCCAATGCGGCGGCGATCGCCGGGATCGCCCGGCAGGAGGGGGCCGGCGGGCTGGTGGTCGGCCTGCCGCTGGGGCTGGACGGCAGCTTCGGCCCGGCGGCGCAGGCGGCCAAGGACTGGGCCATGGCCGTCTCGGAAGCCACCGGCCTGCCGGCCGCGCTCTGGGACGAGCGGCTTTCCTCCTCGGCGGTCAACCGGATGCTGATCGACGAGGCCGACCTGACGCGCGGCAAGCGCGCCAAGGTGGTCGATGCCCTGGCGGCCGCCTACATGCTGCAGGCCGCGCTGGACGCCAGCCGGGCCTGACCCCCCCCCCTTTCGGCGCGGCGCCCGGACCAGTATGGTCGCCCGCCTCTAGCCGGACTGGTCCTCGATGCTGCCCTTCCCTCACCGGCACCTCCTTGCCCTTCAGGGGTTGGAGCCGCCCTATATCGCCGATCTGCTGGATCTGGCCGAATCCTACGCCCTGCTGAACCGCAGCGGTAAGACCCAGCGGGACCTGCTGAAGGGCCGCACGCTGATCAACCTCTTCTTCGAGGACAGCACCCGCACCCGGACCAGCTTCGAGCTGGCCGGCAAGCGGCTCGGCGCCGACGTCATCAACATGTCGGTCAGCCAGAGCAGCGTGAACAAGGGCGAGACGCTGCTCGACACCGCCTCCACCCTGAACGCCATGCATTGCGACCTGCTGGTGGTCCGCCACGCCCAGTCCGGCGCCCCGGCGCTGCTGAGCCAGAAGGTGGACGCGGCGGTGATCAATGCCGGCGACGGGACGCATGAGCACCCGACCCAGGCGCTGCTGGACGCGCTGACGATCCGCCGCCGCAAGGGCCGGCTGGAGAACCTCACCGTCGCCATCTGCGGCGACGTGCTGCACAGCCGCGTGGCCCGCAGCAACATCCACCTGCTCAGCGCCATGAACTGCCGGGTCCGGGTGGTCGGCCCGCCCACCCTGATCCCCGCCGAGGCCGAGCGGCTGGGCGTGGAGGTGTTCCACGACATGAAGGCCGGCCTGCGGGACGCCGATGTGGTCATGATGCTGCGCCTGCAGAAGGAGCGCATGGCCGGCGGGCTGGTGCCCTCGGCGCGCGAGTTCTTCCGCTTCTACGGGCTCGATGCCGCCAAGCTCGCGCTGGCCCGGCCGGATGCCATCGTCATGCATCCGGGCCCGATGAACCGGGGCGTCGAGATCGACAGCGCGGTGGCCGACGACCCGGCCCGCAGCGTCATCGGCGAGCAGGTCGAGATGGGTGTCGCGGTCCGCATGGCGGTGCTGGACATCCTCTCGCGCAACATGCGGCGGAACGCCCGGCTGTGATCACCATGCCCGACACCATCTTCATCAACGCCCGCCTGATCGATCCCGCCTCCGGGCTGGACGCGCGGGGCAGCCTGCTGGTCAGCCGCGGCGTCATCGCCGACCATGGCGGGACGCTGGGCATGCCCGAGGGCGCCGAGGTCGTCGATTGCGGCGGCGCCATCCTGGCCCCCGGCCTGATCGACCTGCGCGCGGCGCTGGGCGAGCCGGGCGCCGAGTACCGCGAGACGATCGAGAGCGCGGCCGAAGCCGCGGCGGCGGGTGGCATCACGACCCTCTGCGCCCTGCCCAACACCGAGCCCGCCCTCGACGATCCGGCGCTGCTGCAGTTCATGGTGCGGCGGGGGGAGGCCACCGGCAGTCTGAGCATCCTGCCCTACGGCGCCGCCACACGGGGCTGCGCCGGCAAGGATGTCTCGGAATACGGCCTGCTGCGCGAGGCGGGCGCCGTGGCCTTCACCGATGGCACCCGCGCCATTGCCGATGCCCGTACCATGCGCCTGGCGCTCTCCTATGCCCGCGCCTTCGGCAGCTTCGTGGTGCAGCACCCGGAGGAGCCCTCCCTGGCGCGGGGCGGCGCGGCAACGGAGGGCGAGCTGGCGACGCGCCTCGGCCTGCCCGGCATCCCCCCGGCCGCCGAGAGCATCCTGGTGGCGCGTGACATCGCCCTGGCCCGGATCACCCGCGGCCATGTCCACTTCGCACATGTCTCCACGGCCGCCACGCTCGACCTCATCCGCGCCGCCAGGGCCGAGGGGCTGGCCGTCACCTGCGACACCGCGCCGCCTTACTTCGACCTCAACGAGACGGCGATCGGCGACTTCCGCACCTATGCCAAGCTCTCCCCGCCGTTGCGGCGCGAGGAGGACCGGCGGGCCGTCGTCGCCGCCCTGGCGGACGGGACGATCGACGCCATCGCCTCGGACCACCAGCCGGCCGATGCCGACGACAAGCGCCTCCCCTTCGCCCAGGCCTCGGCCGGCGGGTCCGGGCTGGCGACGCTGCTCGGCATCACCCTCGCCCGCGTCCATGCCGGTGATCTGACGCTGCCCGCCGCCCTCGCCCTGCTCACCAGCCGCCCGGCGGCGCTGCTGGGCCTCGCCGCCGGCCGCCTCGCTCCCGGCGCCCCGGCCGACCTGGTGCTGTTCGACCCGGAGCGGGCCTGGAAGGTCGAGGCCGGCCGGCTGCCGGGCAAGGCGCAGAATTCGCCCTTCGACGGCCGCGCCCTGGAAGGCCGGGTGCTGGGAACCTGGAAGGCCGGCAAGCGGGTCTTCGGATGAGCCTCTGGCTGGCTGTCGCCATCGGCTACCTCTCCGGCTCGGTGCCCTACGGGCTGCTGCTGACCCGCGCGGCGGGCCTTGGGGATATCCGGCAGATCGGCAGCGGCAATATCGGCGCCACCAATGTGCTGCGCACCGGCAACCGGAAGGTGGCCGCCGCGACCCTGCTGCTGGACGCGCTGAAGGGGGCGCTGCCTGTCCTCCTGCTCGGCGGGCTCTGGGGGCGCGATGCCGGCCTCGCCGCCGGGCTGGCGGCGCTGGTCGGGCACCTCTTCCCCATCTGGCTCGGCTTCCGGGGCGGCAAGGGCGTCGCCACCGGCGCCGGGGTGCTGCTGGCGGCCAATTGGTGGATCGGCCTGCTCTGCGCCCTGCTCTGGCTGGCGATGGCGAAGCTCACCCGGCTCTCCTCGGCCTCCGCCCTCGCCGCCTGCTGCGCGGCGCCGTTGATCGCGCTGCTGTCGGGCGACCACCGCCTCGCTCTCGCCCTCCTGGTCGTCGCGGCGCTGATCCTCTGGCGGCACCAGGACAATATCCGCCGCCTGCTCGCCGGCACCGAGCCGCGGATCGGCGAGCGGCGGTGAGCGAGACGGCCGCCCGGCTGCGCCTGGTGCGGACGGAGGGCATCGGGCCGATGACCTACCGGCGCCTGATGCAACGCCATGGCACGGCCGACTCGGCGCTGCGGGCCCTGCCCGCCTATTCGGCCCGGCGTGCCCGCCCCTTCCTGCCGCCCGAGCCGGGCGCCATCGCGCGGGAGATCGAGGAGGTGTCCGGCATGGGGGGCCGGTTCCTGTTCCTGGACGATCCGGAATACCCCCCGCTCCTGGCTCTGCTGGAGGACGCGCCGCCCGCCATCGCCGTGATCGGCGATGCGGCCCTGCTGCGGGCCCGGCAGGTCGCCATCGTCGGGGCGCGCAATGCCTCGCTGCCCGGCCGGCGCCTCGCGGCGGAGCTGGCCGCGGATCTGACGGAGGCCGGGCTGGTCGTCACCTCGGGCCTCGCGCGGGGCATCGACGGTGCCGCGCATGAAGGAGCGCTGCGCCGCGGTCCCACCATCGCCGTCATTCCCGGCGGGCTCGACCGCGCCTATCCGCCCGACCATGCCGAGCTGCAATCGGCCATCGCCGAGCGCGGCGCGGTGGTCGCCGAGGCGCCGCTCGGCACGGCGCCCATCGCCCGGCACTTTCCCCGCCGCAACCGGATCATCGCCGGCCTGTCGCTCGGCATCGTGGTGGTGGAATGCGGATTGCGCTCCGGCACGCAGATGACCGCCCGGCTCGCCCTGGAGGCGGGGCGCGAGGTCTTCGCCGTGCCCGGCAACCCGTACGATCCCCGCGCGGCCGGATCGAACGACCTGTTGCGGCAAGGCGCGCACCTGACGGAACGGGCGGCCGATGTGCTGGAGCACCTGCCGGAGGGGCCGGCCACGGCGCGGCCACGCCGTTCGCCCAATCCGGCCCCGCGGCCGGCGGCATCCCCGGCCCCCGCCCCCGGCGGCGCCCTCGGCGATGCCGAACAAGTCCTTGAGCTTCTGGGGACTTCTCCCGTTGTGGTTGACGAGATCATCCGGCGCTGCCACCTCTCTCCCGCTGCGCTGCAGTCTCTGCTGCTCGACCTGGAGCTGGAGGGGCGCATCGAAGCATTGCCGGGCAACCGTGTGATGCGCAGCGGACCAGGGTAGAGACCACGCTCGCAGAATAAAACTGCCTGTCGCCATCAGAGAGCATACAGCACCCGCCATGACCGACGTCGTCGTCGTCGAATCGCCGGCCAAGGCGAAGACCATCAATAAGTACCTGGGCCAGGACTTCACCGTCCTCGCCAGCTTCGGTCATGTCCGCGACCTGCCGGCGAAGGATGGCAGCGTCCGCCCGGAGGACGACTTCGCCATGGACTGGACGGCGGAGGACCGGGGGGAGAAGCAGGTCGCCGCCATCGCCAGGGCGGTGAAGGGCGCGCGCAACCTCTATCTCGCCACCGACCCCGACCGCGAGGGCGAGGCCATCTCCTGGCACGTGCAGGAGATGCTGCGCCAGAAGGGCGCCCTGAAGGGCGTCCAGGTTCACCGCATCACCTTCAACGAGATCACCAAGCGCGCCGTGCAGCATGCGCTGGCGCATCCGCGGGATCTCGACACCCCGCTGATCGAGGCCTATCTGGCCCGGCGGGCGCTGGACTATCTGGTGGGCTTCACCCTCTCCCCCGTGCTCTGGCGCAAGCTGCCCGGCAGCCGCTCGGCCGGGCGCGTCCAGTCCGTCGCGCTGCGCCTGATCTGCGAGCGCGAGGCCGAGATCGAGGCCTTCCGCGCCCGCGAGTACTGGACCGTCGAGGGCCGTTTCCTGACCGCCGCCGGCGCCCCCTTCACGGCGCGACTGACCCAGCTCGACGGCAAGCGGCTGGAGCAGTTCGACCTGCCGGACGAGGCCTCCGCCATGCGGGCCAAGGCCGCCGTCGAGGCCGGCCGCTTCAGCGTCGCCAGCATCGAGAAGAAGCGGGTCCGCCGCAATCCGCCCGCTCCCTTCACCACCTCGACCCTGCAGCAGGAGAGCTCACGCAAGCTCAGCTTCGGCGCCCAGCAGACCATGCGGCTGGCGCAGCAGCTCTATGAAGGGGTGGACATCCAGGGCGAGACGGTCGGCCTCATCACCTACATGCGGACGGATGGCGTGCAGATGGCCCGTGAGGCGATCGGCGCCATCCGCGACCACGTGAAGACGCAGTTCGGCCCGGACTACATCCCCGCCGCGCCGCGCGAATATGCCTCCAAGGCCAAGAACGCCCAGGAGGCGCACGAGGCCATCCGCCCGACGGATGTCTCCCGCACGCCGGAAAGCGTCGCCCGCCACCTGACGCCCGAGCAGCGTCGGCTCTACGAGCTGGTCTGGAAGCGGGCGGTAGCCAGCCAGATGCAATCGGCCGAGCTGGACCAGACCGCCGTCGACCTGGCCGACGCGGCCGGCCGCGCCAGGCTGCGCGCCACCGGCAGCGTGGTGGCCTTCGACGGCTTCCTCAAGCTCTACCGCGAGGATGTCGACGATGCCGCCGGCGCCGAGGATGAGGACAGCCGCATCCTGCCGCCGATGCGCGAGCAGGACCCGGCGAAGCTCACCGCCGCCCAGGCCGACCAGCACTTCACCCAGCCGCCGCCCCGCTATTCCGAGGCCTCCCTGGTCAAGAAGATGGAGGAGCTTGGCATCGGCCGGCCCTCCACCTACGCCTCCATCCTGCAGACCCTGCAGGACCGCGAGTATGTGCGGCTGGACAAGCGCCGTTTCATCCCCGAGGACCGGGGCCGGCTCGTCACCGCCTTCCTGGTGAATTTCTTCGAGCGCTATGTCGATACCGGCTTCACCGCCAGCCTCGAGGAGCAGCTGGACGACATCTCCGGCGGAAGGGCCGAGTGGCGCGCGGTGATGCGCGCCTTCTGGGAGGAGTTCAACGCCGCGGTCAGCGCCACCAAGGACCTGACCATCAGTGCCGTGATCGATGCGCTGGACGAGGAGTTGGGTCCGCACTTCTTTCCGCAGCCCGCCGAGGGCGGCGATCCCCGCGCCTGTCCGTCCTGCAGCGGCGGCCGGCTCGGCCTGCGCCTCGGGCGGAACGGCGCCTTCATCGGCTGCTCCAACTATCCCGAATGCCGCTACACCAGGCCGCTGGCCGTGCCCAATGCGGAGGGCGAGGCCGAAGGCGCGCTGGCGGGCGGCATCAAGGAGCTGGGCTCGGATCCCGTGACCGGCGCGCCGGTCACGCTGCGCCGGGGTCCCTATGGCGTCTACGCCCAGCTTGGCGAGGGCGAGACGGATGCCAAGGGCAAGGCGATCAAGCCCAAGCGCGCCAGCCTGCCGCGCGGCATGGATCCCGAAGGGGTGACCCTGGAACGGGCCCTGGCGCTGCTGGCCCTGCCCCGCCTCATCGGGCTGCATCCCGAGACCGGCGAGGAGATGAGCGCCGCCATCGGCCGCTTCGGGCCCTACGTGAAGATGGGCAGCATCTACAAGTCCCTGGACCGTGACGACGACGTGCTGACCATCGGCGTCAACCGCGCGGTCGCCCTGCTGGCCGATGCCAAGGCCAAGGTGCGCGCTCTCGGGCCGCATCCGAAGGATGGCACGCCGGTGGAGATCAAGCGCGGCCGCTTCGGCCCCTACGCCCAGCATGCCGGCATGGTGGCCAGTCTGCCGCGCGGCACGCAGATGGAGGATGTCACCCTCGATCAGGCCGTGGCGCTGCTGGCGGAGAAGGGGAAGAAGCTGCCCGCCCCCGGCGCCCGCAAGACCGCGCGGAAGACGCCGGTGCGCAAGGCCGCCGCCTCGGTCGAGGCGGAAGGCCCCAGGAAGGCCGCCGCGAAGCCCGCGACGACCCGGAAGGCCACGAGTGCAAAGGCCACAGGTGCAAAGGCCACGAGCGCGAAGGCCTCGACCACCGCGAAACCCCGCGCCGCCAAGGCCGGCGCCAAGCGGGCGGCGCCCAAGGTCAAGGCCTGAGGCGTGGAGGGCGGCCCGAGGGACAGGCGGGGCCCGGCGCCGGCCCTGCCCAGCCTGGACACCCTCCGCCGCTATCTGCGGAGCGCGCCCGGACGGGTGGGCAAGACCGAGATCTCGCGGCATTTCGGCCTGGGCACGGAGCAGCGTCCGGCCCTGCGCGCGTTGCTGCGCGAGCTCGAACGGGAAGGCGCGCTGGACCGCGCGACGGTCCAGCGGGCGGGCCATGACGGCCTGCCGGAGATGCTCGCCGTCGAGGTGAGCGGCATCGACCCCGATGGCGAGCCGCTGGCCCGGCCCCTCGACTGGGAGCCGGAGGCAGGCCGGCCGCCCCTCATCGTCATGCGCCCGGAGCGGCGCGGCCAGCCGGCGCTGATGCCCGGCGAGAGGGTGGTGGCGCGGCTGCGCCCGATCGGCGGCGGGCGCTATGAGGGCCGGACCTTCCGCCGCCTCGGCTTCGCCACCGCCCGCCGGATCCTTGGCCTGTACCGCGAGGGGCAGCTCCTGCCCACGGACCGGCGCCAGAAGGCCGGCTGGACCATCGCTCCGGAGGACGCGGCCGGCGCGGCCGAGGACGAGCTGGTGCTGGCCAAACCCCTGCCGGCGGGGCGCGCCGGGCTGCGGCCGGCCCGGGTGGTCGAGCGGCTGGGCCCGCTGCAGGCCCCGGGCGCCATCTCCCTGCTGTGCATCCATCGCCACAGCCTGCCCTGCGAATTTTCCGAGGCCGCCCTGGCCGAGGCGGCGGCGGCCGGGCCGGTGGGCCTGACCGGCCGCGAGGATTTGCGCGGGCTGGAGCTGGTCACCATCGACGGCGCGGATGCCCGGGACTTCGACGACGCCGTCTGGGCCGAGGCGGAGCCGGGGGGCTGGCGCGTCGTCGTCGCCATCGCCGATGTGGCGCATTACGTGCGGCCGGGCAGCACCCTCGACGAGGCGGCACGGCTGCGCGGCAACAGTGTCTACTTCCCCGACCGCGTCGTGCCGATGCTGCCCGAGGCGCTGTCCAACGGCTGGTGCAGCCTGCGCCCGGGCGAGGATCGCGGCTGCCTCTTCGTGGAGATGCACTTCAACGGCGAGGGTGCGAAGCGGGCGCACCGCTTCGGCCGCGGGCTGATGCGCTCGGCGGCGCGGCTGACTTACGATGAGGTGGAGGCGCTGGAGGGGGAGGCCATCGGCCGCCTCCGACCGCGCATCGACGCGTTGCGGGGTGCCCATGCCGCGCTCCGGCTCGCCCGCGAGCGACGCGGCACCCTGGACCTGGATCTTCCGGAGCACCGCGTCCGCCTGAGCGAGGATGGGCAGGTGCTGGATGTCTCGCCGCGTCCCCGGCTGGAGGCGCACCGGCTGATCGAGGATGTCATGATCGCCGCCAATGTCTGCGCCGCCGAGGAACTGGAGCGGCTCGGCCAGTCAGGCCTCTACCGGGTGCATGACCGGCCGTCGGATTCCAGGCTCGAAGGCCTGCGGCAGCTCCTCGCCGCGCTCGCGCTGGACCTGCCCGCCACGCCGGGGCTGCGCGCGCGGGATTTCGCCGCTCTCCTGGAGGCGGCCAAGGGGGACGCCACGGAATCGCTGGTGCACCAGGCCGTGCTGCGCAGCCAGTCCCAGGCGGCCTATGACACGACGAATATCGGGCATTTCGGCCTCTCCCTCGGCCGGTACGCGCATTTCACCAGCCCCATCCGGCGCTATGCCGACCTGCTGGTGCACCGGGCGCTGATCCGCGGGCTGCGGCTCGGGCCCGACGGGCTGCGCGAGGCGGAGGCTGTGGCGCTCCAGGACACGGCGGAGCGCATCACCGCCGCGGAGCGCCGCGCCGCGGCCGCCGAGCGTGAGGCGGTGGAGCGATATCTCGCCAGCCACATGGCGTCCCGCGTTGGGGACATGTTCGAGGCGTGGATTTCGGGGGTGACACGCTTCGGCCTCTTCGTCACGGTAAAGGGGAATGGCGCGAGCGGACTCGTGCCCCTGTCATCCCTGCCGGACGATCAATGGACTCATACGGAAGCCGCGCATCGGCTTTCCGGACGCTTCACGCGGCTCTCCTTTGCCCTGGGGCAGCCCGTGTCGCTGCGGCTCGCCGAGGCCATGCCGCTGACCGGCGGTCTGGTCTTCCATCTGGCGCAGGCCCCGCTTCCTTCGCCCGGCGCCCGCCGAAGCCGCCTGCGCAGCGGCGGTACCGGCAAGCAACGTGGCGCCCGGCCGGCCTGACCGTGACCTGGCGCTCAGTCCGGGCCTGCCTGCTCCTCGCCATGCTTCTCGCCGGCCTCGGCCTGCCCTCCGGGGCATCGGCCCAGCAGGGGCAGGGCTTCCAGCGCCAGCAGGTCCAGATCATCCTGCGCGAGGGCCTCTCCGCGATCCTCGAGCGCCACCTCGAACCCGCCGCGCCGTCGGACCTGGTGCTCTGGTCGCTCCGCGGCCTCTCGGCCGTCGATCCCGGGCTGGCTGTCCAGGTCCAGGGCGGCACCCTGGCGCTCTCCCCGCAGGGACGGCTGCTTGGCGAGCGGCCGCTCTCCGGCCTGCTCCCCGCCGCTGCGGCGCAGGCGTTGGCGGATGAGCAGGCGTCGCGGGCGGCGGAGATGCTGCTCCGCTTCTATATCGAGGCCTGGAACGCCTCGGCCACCCTGCAGCGTGCCGGCGCGAACCGCATGCTGCAGGCCGGCTTCGACGAGATCTTCAACCACCTCGATCCCTACAGCCGCTACATCGACGCGGAGGAGGCCGAGGCGGCACGCCAGCGCCGGGTCGGGCAGTCGGGCCTGGGCTTCCGCCTGGCGGCGGGGCAGCGCGGCGCCCTCGTCATCGCCGTCCTGAACCCTGGTAGCATCGCTGCGCAAGGGGGCGTGCGGGAGGGTGATGTTCTCCTGGCCATCGACGGCGTGCCCGTCTCCAGCCGCCGCATCAGCCAGGCCGCCGAGCTGCTGGAGGGGCCCTCCGGCAGCTCGGTCGAGCTGACGCTGCGCCGGGGGCGGCAGCAGCTCACGCTGGTGCTGCAGCGGGACAGCCAGGGTGGCCAGGCCCTGCGGGCCGAATGGTCGGAGGGAATCCTCTGGCTCCATCTGCGCGCCTTCTCCACCATGACCACCGAGTGGATCATCGAGGCGCTCAATTCGGCCTTTTCGGGCCCGACGCCCCCACGCGGCGTCGTGCTGGATCTGCGGGGCAACCGGGGTGGCCTGCTCGGGCAGGCCATGACCGTTTCGGATGCCTTCCTGACCCAGGGCGTCATCGCCCAGTCGGCCGGCCGCCACCCCGAGGCACGCCGGGTCTGGGAAGCCGGCGGCCACGACCTGGCGCGGGGCCGGCCCGTGGTGGTGCTGGTGGACGGGCGGACCGCCTCCTCCGCCGAGATCGTCGCCGCCGCCCTTTCGGATCGGGCCCGGGCCGTCGTCGTGGGCAGCGCGACGCTGGGCAAGGGGTTGATCCAGATCGTCTATCCGCTGGCCAATGGCGCGGAGGTGCTGGTCTCCTGGTCTCGCGTCCTCGCCCCCCTGGGCTGGCCGGTGCAGGGGCTGGGGATCATCCCGGCCGTCTGCACCAGCCTGGGAGCGGACTCGCTGCGAGGCGCGTTGCAGGCCCTGTCGCAGGGCACCTCTCCCATGGCGCCCGTCCTGCAACGCCTTCGCCAGGCCCGGGCCCCGGTTCCGGCCAGCGAGGTCGCCGCCCTCCGGGCGCAATGTCCCCCGGCCGAGGGCCGCCCGTGGGATCAGGAGGCCGCGCGCTACCTGATCGATCATCCCGCGGCCTATCAGGCGGCGGCCGGCCCCTGAATCGGCTTGACTGGCCGCACAGGATGGCTAGGTTGCGGCCTCTCGCGTCGCACCCGGGTGCGCGGCTTTGTGCCCCCGGCTTGAGGTGCTTCAAGGCGCCCACGGAAGAACGTTATGGCCAAGTCGAACACCATTCTGATCAAGCTCGTCAGCACGGCTGACACCGGGTACTTCTACGTGACCAAGAAGAACACCCGCAACACCACCGGGAAGATGGAGATGCGGAAGTATGATCCGGTCGTGCGTAAGCACGTCGCCTTCCGCGAATCCAAGATCAAGTAAGCACCCCAGCCGGGCGGCAACCGCCGGGAAGGCCGCGTCCGAGGAGGGTGCGGCCTTTTCCGCATGTGGCGCCTGGCTGCCCGGCGTCAGCCAGGCTATCTGCTCCAGTCGTCGGCCGTGGCCAGCTGCACGCGGTTGCGGCCCAGGGCCTTGGCCCGGTAGAGAGCGGCATCGGCGGCGCTGACCAGCCGCGACAGCCCCTCACCCTGCACCGCCAGGGCCACGCCGATGCTGGCGGTGATGGGCAGCGGCAGGGCCTGGGCGGTCATCACCGGCTCATCGGAAATCGCCCCCCGCAGACGTTCGGCGACCTGCATGGCCTCGGCTTCCGTCGCGCCCGCCATGGCGATGACGAACTCCTCACCGCCGAAGCGCGCCACCACGTCGATGGCCCGGATATGCTCCTTCATCCGCGCCGCCACGGCCCGCAGGACCTCATCCCCCGCCGCATGTCCATAGGTGTCGTTGACCGACTTGAACCGGTCGACATCGATGAGCAGCAGGGCGGTATCCCCGTTGCGCAGCAGGCCTTCCAGATGCCGCGTCACATAGCGCCGGTTGCGCAGGCCGGTGAGGCTGTCCGTCACCGCCATCTCCAGCGACCGGTCCAGATCGGAACGCAGCTGCTCCTGGTACCGCTTGCGGCGCACCTGATTGCGAGCCCTGGCCCGCAGCTCGTTCGCATCCACCGGTCGCAGGACGTGGTCGTTCGCCCCGAGGTCGAAGCCACGCAACACCTGCGCCCGCTGGTCAGAGTCGCCGATCAGCAGGATCGGCAGATCGCGCATCCCCGCCTGCGCCCGCAGGCGGGATGCCAGGCGCAGTCCCTGCCCCTCATCCAGTGAAAGGCTGAGCAGGACCAGATCGAAGCTGCCATGGTTCAGCAGAGCCCAGGTCTCCGCGCCGTCCCGGGCGACAGCCAGGGAAACCCCATCCTCCCGCATGACACCGCCGATCAGCTCAGCCTCGTTCACGTCCTCCGTCGCCAGCAGGATCGAGGCGCCGGTGATGTCTTCGGAAGGGCGCGACTGTGGCTCGAAGCCCAGATCATGGGCAGCCTCCACGCGAACCCTGAAGGCGTCCAGAACCTGCTTCATGCGCAGCAGGGCGCGCAGGCGCGCGAAGAGCGTAGTGTGGTCCACGGGCTTGGACAGGAAGTCGTCCGCTCCGGCCTCCAGCCCCCGCACCCGCTCGGCCAGGTCGACGAGCGCCGTGACCATGACGACGGGGATATGGGCCGTTGCCGGATTGGACTTCAGCTTGCGGCAGACCTCGTAGCCGTCCATCCCCGGCATCATGACATCGAGCAGGATGACGTCCGGCAGCCAGTCGAGCGCCCTGACCAGGGCTTCCGGGCCCGAAGAGGCCAGCGCGACCTCATAATACTCCGCGTTCAACCGGGCCTCGAGAAGCGGCAAGTTGGCAGCGATGTCATCCACAACCAGAACCCGGGCGGTCATCTCGAGTGCTAAGCCTCCCCACGGGCCAGGACGACATGGCCAGGTAAAGTATCATGTCGTGCCCGAGACGGAAATGGTGGGTTTTGCCGACAATAGTTTACGCTATCCGGCAATCCATCAGCCTGCACTTGCTGCCTCCGCATTCAACAGAGCCGTTATGAATTCCGATCAAGGCAGAAGCAAAGCACTTTCAATATGGAAGCACGAGATCGCTACCGGCCGCCGGACAGCGGAACCTGTGAGGCAATCCGTGCCGCTCATCTCATGAAGACAGGCGGGACATGCCACGATGCGGGGAAGGACCATGTCCCCTTCCCGCATCCCCTCGTGGCTCACGGCCGAGGCCGACTCAGTCGCGCAGCAGCTCGTTGATCGAGGTCTTCTCCCGCGTGCGCGCATCCACGCGCTTGACGATGACCGCGCAATAGAGGCTCGGCCCCGGAGTGCCATCCGGCAGCGGGCGGCCGGGCAGACTTCCCGGCACCACCACGGAATAGGGCGGAACCTTGCCGATAAAGACCTCGCCCGTGCCGCGGTCGATGATCTTCGTGGAGGCGCCGAGGAAGACGCCCATCGCCAGCACGCTCCCCTCCCCGACGATCACGCCCTCCGCCACCTCGGAGCGCGCGCCGACGAAGCAGTTGTCGCCGATCACCACCGGGTTGGCCTGCAGGGGCTCCAACACGCCACCGATCCCGGCGCCGCCGGAGATGTGGCAGTTCGCACCGATCTGGGCGCAGGAGCCGATCGTCGCCCAGGTGTCGACCATGGTGTTGGCGCCGACATGGGCACCGAGATTGACGAAGGAAGGCATCAGCACCACGCCGGGCGCGATATAGGCCGAGCGCCGCACCACCGCGCCCGGCACGGCGCGGAAGCCGGCCTCGCGGAAGCGGTTCTCTCCCCAGCCGGCGAACTTCAGCGGCACCTTGTCATAGGCGCCGAAGCCGGTCGGGATGACGGCGGACTCCTCCAGCCGGAAGGACAGCAGCACCGCCTGCTTCAGCCACTGGTTGACCCTCCAGCCGCCCGCCCCGTCCGGCTCCGCCACGCGTGCCTTGCCGCTGTCCAGAAGCTCCAGCGCCGCCTCCACCGCCTCCCGGTCCGCCCCCTTCGTGGCGGGCGAGAGATCGGCGCGACGTTCCCAGAGGGCTTCGATGGTGGCGGCAAGCGACATGGCGGCTATCCTGCTCGGAAAATCTCTGCCGCCGGTATCGGAGGCGTGGCGAGCGGTGTCAACGCCGGCCGCCACGCCTCAGGGACGGATCAGCGTCCCCGCACCGCCATTGGTGAACAGCTCGATCAGCACGGCATGCGGTACGCGCCCATCGACGATCACCGCGCCCTTCACGCCGCGCTCGATGGCGTAGATGCAGGTCTCGACCTTGGGGATCATCCCGCCGGAAATCCAGCCGGCCTCGATGCCCGCCCGGACCTCGGCCACCGTCATCTCGGGGATCAGGCGTTTCTCGGCATCCAGCACCCCGGCGACATCGGTCAGCATGAGCAGGCGCGAGGCGTTCAACGCCCCGGCGATGGCGCCGGCCGCGGTGTCGGCATTTACGTTGTAGGTCTGCCCGTCCGCGCCGACGCCCACGGGCGCGATCACCGGCACGATATCGGCGGCGATCAGCAGCTCCAGCACATGCGGATCGACATGCTCCGGCTCGCCGACGAAGCCCAGATCGAGAACCTTCTCGATCTGGCTGTCAGGGTCCCGGTAGGTCCGCTGCAGCTTGCGCGCCCGGATCAGCCCGCCATCCTTGCCGGAGATGCCCACGGCGATGGCGCCGGCGCGAGTGATGCATCCCGCGACCTGCTTGTTCACCGTGCCGGAGAGGACCATCTCCACCACATCCACCATCTGCGCATCCGTGACGCGCAGGCCCTGCACGAAGGTCGACTGCACGTTCAGCCGCTTCAGCATGGAATTGATCTGCGGGCCGCCGCCATGCACCACGACCGGATTGACGCCCATCTGTTCCAGGACCGCGATGTCGCGGCCGAAACGCAGCGCGCTCTCCTCCTCGCCCATGGCGTGGCCGCCATACTTCACGACGACGATCTGATCGTCATATCGCTTCAGGAACGGAAGCGCCCGGGCGAGAATCTCCATCTGGTCGCGCGCATTCTCAGTCATGGGCGTTCCTTCCGCCAAGCTGCAGACAGGCGCCTCTAAGACGGCAGGCGCCGCAGGGTCAAGGGCCTGCCGCCGCGCGGGACCGGGGTGGCCCGGCTACTCCGGCTCGGCCAGGGAGGAGAGTTCGGCGCGCAGCAGGTCGATGCCGGTGCCCTTCTCGCTGCTGGTGGTGATCACCAGCGGGTGGGCGGCCGTGTGCTGCTTGACAAGGGCGGCCGCCTCCTCCTGGCGCTGCTTCAGCCAGAAGGGCTTGGCGTCGTCAGCCTTGGTCAGCACGATCTGGAAGGTCACCGCCGCCTCGGAGAGAAGCTCCATGGCGGCGCGGTCGGAGGCCTTGGTCTCGATGCGCGCATCCAGCAACAGTACCACGCGGCGCAGATTGGGACGTCCGCGCAGGTAGTCGAACATCAGGCCCTGCCAGTCCTCCTTCACGCTGCGGGAGGCCTGGGCGTAGCCGTAGCCAGGCATGTCCACCAGCACGAGGCGGCCGCCCAGGTCGAAGAAGTTCAGCTGCTTGGTGCGCCCCGGCGTGTTCGAGACCCGCGCCAGGCTGTTCTGGCCGGTGAGCGCGTTGACCAGGGAGGACTTGCCGACATTGGAGCGGCCGCAGAAGGCCACCTCGGGCAGCGAGACCTCGGGGAGCTGGTCCAGCCGCTGCGCCGCGAAGAAGAAGTTGCAGGGGCGGCAGAACAGCAGCCGCCCCTGTTCGATCAGGGCGGCGCGCGCCTCGTCGTCGCGCGCCTCCAGCAGCCCGCCGGCGCTCACCCCTTGGCCTTCGCGGTCTTGCCCAGGGCCTTCTGCTGCCGCCGGGCCGCCCGCTCATGCCGCATGATGTAGTACTGCTGGCCCACGGAGAGCAGGTTGTTCCACGACCAGTAGATCACCAGGCCGGCCGGGAAGCTGGCCAGCATGAAGGTGAAGATCACCGGCATCCAGGTGAAGATCTTGGCCTGGATGGGGTCCGGCGGCGTCGGGTTCAGCTTCTGCTGCACGAACATCGTGATACCCATGATGATCGCCCAGACCGGCATATGCAGCATCGCCGGCGGATCCCACGGGATCAGCCCGAAGAGGTTGAACAGGTTGGTCGGGTCCGGCGCCGAGAGATCGTGGATCCAGCCGAAGAAGGGCGCGTGGCGCATCTCGATGGTGACGAAGAGCACCTTGTAGAGCGCGAAGAAGACCGGGATCTGGATCAGGATCGGCAGACAGCCGGACGCCGGATTGATCTTCTCCGTGCGGTAGAGCGCCATCATCTCGGCCTGGGCCTTGGCCGGATCGTCCTTATAGCGCTCGCGGATCTCCGTCATCTTCGGCGCCATGTCCTTCATGCGCGCCATAGACTTGTAGGCCTTGTTGGCGAGCGGGAAGAAGGCGAGCTTCAACGCCACCGTGAAGACCAGGATGGCCACGCCGAAGTTGCCGAACAGCTTGTACAGCCAGTCGAGCGCGTAGAAGAAGGGCTTGGTCAGGAAGTAGAACCAGCCGAAGTCGATGGCCTTGTCGAAGTCGGTGATGCCGAGTTCCCGGGCATACATGTCCAGGAGGTGCACTTCCTTGGCGCCGGCGAACAGGCGGGTGTCCATCGTCGCCGTCGCCCCGGCCGCCACGGTCTGGGCCTGCGGCGCCGCGAAATCGACCTGCCAGCGATCCTGGCCGTTCTCGGTCAGGTGGCGCCAGCTGGCCCGCAGCGTCGCGGCCGTGTCGACCGGCGCGATGGCGGAGAGCCAGTACTTGTCCGTGAAGCCGGCCCAGCCACCCTGGGTGTCCTGCTGGAGCGCGATGCCATTGGTCGCGTCGCTGCGGGCGGTCTTGAAGGTCTGCTCGTTCAGCCGGCCGCCCAGCAC
This sequence comes from Teichococcus aerofrigidensis, assembly GCF_054073225.1. NCBI lineage: Bacteria > Pseudomonadati > Pseudomonadota > Alphaproteobacteria > Acetobacterales > Roseomonadaceae > Roseomonas > Teichococcus aerofrigidensis. Next base: position 49,386 of record NZ_JBSXMU010000002.1, on the reverse strand, counting down.
GCCCACGAAGCCTTCATGCAGGATATAGTAGCCGGCGACATGCGGCGTGGACTCGCGCCGGATCCGCTGCCAGGGCAGCACGGAGACCGGCTCGGCGGCGTTGTTCACGACGCTCTGCTCGGCGCGGAACATGAAGTTGCGGTCGAGGCTCAGGACGATGCGGAAGACTTGGCCCTGGCCATTGTCCCAGCTCAGCGTCACCGGGCTGTCCGGGCCGAGCGGACCACCGCTCGCCGTCCAGTCCGTGTCGTTGCCGGGAACGCGGGTGCGGCCATCCGCCGCCGACCAGCCCCACTGCGCGAAGTAGGGCTGGACCTCCTCGCGCGGCGCGAAGAGCCGGACCAGCGGGGAGTTCGGCGCCGTGGTCTCGCGATAGTCGCGGAGCACCAGGTCATCCAGCTTGGCGCCGCGCAGCAGCACGCTGCCGGCCAGGCGCGGACTGTCGATCTTGAGCCGTTCCGGCGGCGGCAGATTGGCCGCGGCCGCGGCCGTGGCGTCCGCCGAGCCCGGATTGGCCGGTGCGACGGCCTGGGGCGTTCCCGAGGCGGGGGCGGAGCCGGAAGCCGGGGCCTGCTGGCTGATGGCCGCGGGCGAGGTTTCGGGCGCCGGCGTGGTCTCCCGCTTCCAGAGGTCGAAAGCCAGGAGAATGCCGATCGAAATCGCGATCGCGGCGAAGAGTCGCTTCTGGTCCATCGGATCCGTGCCGTCAGGCCTTCTTGTGCGCCACCGAGGGCGGCGAAGGGGAGGAAGGCGCCTCAGCGGGCGCCGCGGATGTCGTCTCCGGCTCCGTCACCGCCGGCACGGGGTCATATCCACCCGGATGCCACGGATGGCAACGCAGGATGCGCCGGGCGGTCAGCCAACTGCCCCGGAGCGCGCCGTGCCGATCCAGGGCCTCGATCGCATAGGCGCTGCAATGCGGATGGAAGCGGCAATGACTGCCGATCACGCCTCGCAGGGTCAGCTGATAGGCACGGACCGCGCCCTTCAGGACCGTGGCCGCCGGGCCGGGTCCTCCCGGCCGCAGGCGGTTCATGGCTGCAGGACGCCGGCCTGACGCAAGGCTCCGCGCAGATCCGCCAGCAGCTGATCGAAGCGTCGCTTCCGGGTTCCCTCGCGCCCCACCAGGACCAGGTCCCAGCCGGCCGGCGCCCCGGCACCGAGAGTCAGGCGCGCCGCCTCACGCAGGCGACGCTTGGTCCTGTTGCGGACCACGGCATTGCCCAGCTTCTTCGTGGCTGTGAAGCCGACGCGCAGCGGGGCACCGGTGCCGGGCAGGGCCTGCAGCAACAGGGTCGGCCGCGCGGCGCGGCCGCCCTTGCCGGCGACGCGAAGGAATTCGCGCCGCCGCTTGAGCCGGGGCGGCGAGGCCGCCATGAGCGCCTCCGCGATGCAGGCCCGAAGGCTCAGGCCGAGAGCTTCTTGCGGCCCTTGGCGCGGCGGTTGGCCAGAACATTGCGGCCACCGACGGTCGCCATCCGCGAGCGGAAACCGTGCCGGCGCTTCCGGACGAGCTTGGAGGGCTGATAGGTACGCTTCACGACGCGCTACTCCGAAATAAGGTCCAACCGGGCCGCCCTACCCGGAACGCCCGGTTATGTCACGGCACAGGCCGGCCATCCCGCGAGGGCAGCCGGCGAAGGTGGGGACGTATAGTGAGGCGCATCACGCGCCGTCAACCATGGAGGCCCCGACGGCGGCCGGTGAGGCTCCGGCACGCCACCCTCCCCCCTTGCGCAACCCCTTTCGCCGCCGCCACTTGTGCCGGCGCGCCCGGCCGGCATCCTGCCGCGCCGCATGGGACTCGGCGGCGGCCATCCGCCGCGAGGTTGGGGGAGGAGACGAGCGAAGATGCGTGACCTGGACGTGGCGATCATCGGTGCCGGTGCCGCCGGACTCTCCGTTGCCGCCATGGCCGCCGGGCTCGGCCGCAAGGTCACGGTGTTCGAGCGCGCCCCGGCCGACCACCGCCGCCCGGCCGATGCCGCCATCATGGTCAAGGCCCTGCTCGCCGCCGCGCATCGGATGCAGGGCCTCCGCCAGGGTCGCGACCTCGGCATCGTGGCCGAGGGCGTGACGGTGGACTGGCCCCGGCTCCGCCACCACCTCGCGGCCACGGCGGCGGGCTCGGCCGGCCGCTCGGCGCTGCAGGAGCTGGCGGGCCACGGGGAGGGCCATGGGGAGGGCCAGGAGGCGGGCCACGGGATCGAGGTGATCGGCGCGCGCGCCTTCTTCACGGGACCGGATCGCATCCAGGCGGGCGACAGGAGCTACCGCTTTCGCCGTGCCGTGATCGCGGCGGGCTGTGAACCCCTTCTTCCGGATCTGCCCGGCCTGGTGAACGCGCCCTGGTGCACGCCGGACGGACTGGCGGAGCTGCCCGCCCTCCCCACGCACCTGCTGGTTCTTGGCGGCACGCCCATGGGGCTGGAGGCGGCGCAGGCCTTCGCGCGGCTTGGCAGCCGCGTCAGCCTGATCGAGGCGTCGCCCAACCTCCTGGCGCAGGAGGATGCGGAGCTGCGGCTGCCGCTGCGGGAGGCGCTGCGGCGGGATGGCGTGGGGCTGCATGAGAACACGCGCGTCCTGGCCGCGGAACGGACCGGAGCCGGCATCGCGCTGCTCACCGCGGAGGGGGCGCGGATCGAGGGCAGCCACCTGCTGATCGCGCTGGGCGAGACGCCACGGCTGGCGCCCCTCGACCTGGCGGCCGGCGGCATCGCCGCCAGCGAGCGCGGCATCGCCACCGGGCGGGACCTGCGGAGCCGCAGCAACCGCCGGGTCTGGGCAGCGGGCAATGTCGCCGATCCCGAGGGGCTCGGGCCGCGCCGCTTCACACGATTGGCGGCACGCCATGCCGAGGTCATCGCCCGCTCCATGCTGTTCCGGCGGCGGGCCGTGCTGGACTATGCCCGCCTGCCCTTGCGGCTGGACACCACGCCGCAACTGGTCCGTGTCGGGCTGACGGCGCAACAGGCCCGCGAGCGCCACCGGGAGGTCGAGGTCCTGCGGCAGGACTTCTCCGGCCTTGATGCGACGCTGGCCGGAGGGACGATGACAGGCGAGGTTCAACTGGTGCTCGGTCCGGGCAGGACGCTTCTGGGCGCCGCCGCCGTGGGGGATGGCGTGGGCGAACTCGGCGCCCTCTTCACCCTGGCGCTCGAGCGCGGCGTGCGGCTCCATGAACTGGCCACGCTCGATCTGCCCTGGCCAAGCCTCGCGGAAGCGGCCCGGCTGGCGGCCGATAAACCCTACGCCGGCCAGCGGTTTTCGCCCATTCTGCGGCAACTCGCCTCCTGGCTGGGCCGGCTCCCCTGACCATCGCCCGCGATACAATAAGGAGAATCGCATGGAAAAGACCCTCGAGGGCCGTGGCGCCCTGATCACCGGCTCCACGAGCGGGATCGGCCTCGGCATCGCCAAGGCACTCGCCAGGGCGGGCGCCAAGGTGATGCTGAACGGCTTCGGCTCGCCGGAGCAGATCGCCGAGGCGCGGCGGGAGGTGGCCAAGGCCGGCAACAGTGCGGAGCCCGCCCATTCCGCGGCCGATCTCTCGAAAGCCGAGGAGATTCGCGCCCTGTGCCAGGAGGCGGAGGCGGTCCTCGGCCAGGTCGATATCCTGGTCAACAATGCGGGCATCCAGTTCACCAGCCCGGTCGAGGATTTCCCGGACGAGAAGTGGGACGCCATTCTCGCCCTGAACCTCTCCTCGAACTTCCACGCGATCAAGGCGTTGCTGCCCGGCATGAAGGCGCGGGGCTGGGGCCGCATTGTCAACGTGGCCTCGATCCATGGCCTGGTCGCTTCGCCGGAGAAGGTCGCCTATGTCGCCGCCAAGCACGGCGTCGTCGGCCTGACACGGACCGTGGCGCTGGAGATCGCGGAAAGTGGCGTGACCTGCAACGCCGTCTGCCCGGGCTTCGTCCGCACGCCCCTGGCGGAGAAGCAGGTGACGGCGCTCGCCGAGAAGCACGGCATCACGCCCGAGGCGGCCCTGAAGGATTTCCTCCTCGTCAAGCAGCCGAGCAAGCGCTGGGTCGAGGTGGAGGAGGTGGCGCGGATGGCGCTGTTCCTCTGCGGTCCGGAAAGCAGCAGCATCAATGGCGCCGCACTGTCCATCGACGGCGGATGGTCGGCCGCATAATACTTCAGAATCAAGGTATTAAAGAACTCTATCGAGATTCGGGATGGGCTTCAGCCCTCCCGAGCCCTCCAGGACAGCGCCAAAGCCTGAATTTCACACAAGGATTGAACAAAAGCCTTTTAAGTACCTGAATATAAACAATATTCCATATTCAGTGCCGCAGCCACTTCAGCTGGGCCAGGCCATCCCGACGGATCACTACAATGGCCAGTTGGCGAAATCGCCGCGCCAGTTTGAGGGCTTTGCGCGTACTGCATCCGATGAGGCAATGCTCCTCGCGCCATCCCTGCCCGTATCCCGCGCCTCTGATCAGCGGAACACGCCGTGCAAGGGCCTCCAGGCGCATCTGAGCACGGCGGTTCCAACCCTCGGGATGGCGGCGGGCCAGCGGATTCCAGGCCGTTATGATAGCGCCCTGACGCTGGCCTTGCGCTTGGAGAAGGGCCCGCATCGAGGGGCTGCGTCGGCCGATCCGCGCGGTCGCGCCGCCGGCCTCGTAGCGCGTCTGGTGGAAACTGCGCACCAGTCGTTCTGATATCATGCGGGAAGATGCAGCAATAAACCTTTGAGATAGGCGCTTTCAGGCAGCATCGGATGCACCGGATGGTCCAGCCCCGCGCCCGTGGTGGCCAGCAACCGCGCCGGCCGGCGGGCACGGCCGAGACCATAGGCGATGGCGTCGGTGAATTCGCCGGTCGAGACGTGGTGCGAGCAGGAGGCGATGAAGAGAAAGCCTCCGGGCTCGACAAGCCCCGCCGCCAGCCTGGCCAGGCGCGCATAGCCCCGCAGCGCCACGGCGTGATCCTTGCGCAGCTTGGCGAAGGCCGGCGGGTCGGCCACCACCAGGCCATAGCGCCGGCCCGCGCCCAGCATCTCCTCCAGCACCACCATCGCGTCCCCGCGCCGGGCCGAGACGATCTCGCCGAAGCCGTGGCGGGCCGCCGTGTCCATCGCCAGGGCCAGGGCGGGTTCGCTGCGGTCGAGCAACTCGATGCTCCGCGCGCCCTGCGCCGCCGCCGCCAGCCCGAATCCTCCGGTATGGCAGAAGGCATCCAGCACGCTGCGATCCCGGGCCAGGGAGGCAACACGGGCCCGGTTGTCGCGCTGGTCGAAGAACCAGCCGGTCTTCTGACCGGACAGCAGGTCGATGGAGAAATCCAGCCGCCCCTCGCGGACGTGCGCCGTGGCCTCCTCGCCCAGCAGCAGGCCGCTGCTGTCCGGCAGGCCCTCCAGCTTGCGGGCCGGCGCGTCGTTGCGGGCCACGATGGCGCGCGGGGCGATCAGCCGGGACAGAGCCTCCACCAGCAGCGGCAAGGCCCGGTCCATGCCCGCCGTATTGGCCTGTATCGCCAGGACGTCGCCATAGCGGTCGATGACCAGGCCGGGGAGGCCATCGGCCTCGGCATGCACGAGGCGATAGTAGGGGTCCGGGTAGAGGGCGCTCCGGAGCGCGAGGCACTCCGCCAGGCGTGCGGTGAAGAAGTCGAGGTCCAGCTCGACCCCTGGGTCCTCCGAGAGGAAGCGGGCGGCTATCAGGCTGTGGGGATTGAACAGCCATGTGCCGTAGGGCCGCCCGTCATCGCCCACCAGCCGCACCGGCAGGCCGGGCGCCAGGCCGCGCGCCGCCGGCCCCATGGCGATCTCGTTGGAGAAGGCCCAGGGGTGGCCGGCCCTGACACGCCGGTCGCGTCCGGGAAGCAGCCGCAACACCGGGCGGTCCTGCGGGCGGTCGAGGGGGGCGGCCTGGGGGAGATCCATGCCGCGGCTCATAGCCCGGCGGCGCCGGGGCCGCCACTCAGCGGCGGGAGGCCAGCAGGATGCTGGTCAGGATCAGCGCCAGCGCCACGGCATGCTGCCAGCCGAGCGGCTCGCCCAGCAGCAGCACCCCGGCCAGCACCGCCAGCACCGGCACCAGCAGCGTGCCCATGGCGGCGATGCCGGCCGGCAGGCGCCGCAGCGCGGCGAACCAGGTGATGTAGCAGACGGAAAGCGGCAGCACGGCCATGTAGATCACGCCGGCCCAGCCCAGGACGGACACCCGGCCCCATTCCGGCCTCTCCGCCAGCCAGGATGCGCCGAGGATCGGCAGACAGCCCAGCCCGACCTGCCAGACGACCTGGGTCAGCGGCGGCAGCCGCAGCGGCCGGCGCTTGCTCATCACGGCGCCGGTCCCGAAGCAGAGCGCCGCGGCCAGGATCAGCGCCACGCCGGGCAGCTTGCCGAGCCCCAGGCCCAGCGGCTGGCCGCCGACCAGCACCACGACTCCCAGCAGGCCGAGCGGCAGCGCCAGGGTCTGCGCGGCGCCGGGCTTCTCCCCCAGCATCAGCCAGGCCAGGAGCGTCGTCCAGACCGGCAGCGTGGCCGAGACGATGGCGCCCTCTCCCGAGGAGAGCCAGGTCAGGCCGAGGGTGGAGAGGCCCATCCAGGCGCTGAAGTTGAGCAGGGCAGCCAGGGCCAGGCTGGACCATTCGCCGCGCGGCACCCGCAGCGGCAGGCGCATCAGCATCGCGGCGATGGCGAGGCCGGCCGCCGCCAGGAGCGCGGCACTGCCGCGTGCGGCCAGCGGCGGAAGGTCCTGCAGCACCGTCTTCAGGACCGGCCAGGTGAAGCCCCATCCGGTCGCGGTGACCAGGAGGAGGGCGAAGCCCGTCCGCCGATCGGAGGATGGCGCTGCGGCGAGGCTGGAGATGTCGGAAACTCCCTGGACCATCCCCCCGGCGCGGTGTCTCCGGGCGGCGACTCCGGACCATTGGCCCGGGCAGGCTTGCAGAGGTGTGCCGAGCCGGCAAGATGAGCCCCCTGCACCAGCGAGAGGTCACGATGTCAGGCACCAATCAGCGGATCGACGCCAAGCGTCTCTGGGACACCCTCATGGACATGGCGACCATCGGCGCCACGGCGAAGGGCGGCGTCCGGCGCCTGACGCTGACAGAGGTGGACAAGGCCGGCCGGCAGCGCTTCACCGAATGGTGCGAGGCGCTGGGCCTGACGGTCCGGGTGGACGCGATCGGCAACATGTTCGCCCGGCGCGAGGGGCGCGACAGCAGCCGCCTGCCCGTGCTCATGGGCAGCCATCTCGACAGCCAGCCCTCGGGCGGCAAGTTCGACGGCGCGCTCGGCGTCATCGCCGGGCTGGAGGTGATGCGCAGCCTGAAGGACCTCAACATCGTCACCGAGGCGCCGATCGAGCTGGTCAACTGGACCGACGAGGAGGGCAGCCGGTTCGGCCATTCGCTGATGGGCAGCGGCGTCTGGGCCGGCATCTATACGCTCGACAAGGTCTATGCGCTGGAGGATGTGGAAGGCGTCAAAGTCGGCGAGGCGCTGGAGGCCATCGGCTACAAGGGCGAGCATCCCGCCCGCCCCTTCCCCGCCGACGCCTATTTCGAGCTGCATATCGAGCAGGGCCCGATCCTGGAGAAGGAGGGCCGGCAGATCGGCGTCGTCACCGGCGCCCAGGCGCAGGTCTGGTACGACGCCACGATCACCGGCCAGGATTCCCATGCCGGCACCACGCCCCCCTCCGCCCGGCGCGACGCGCTGGTCGCCGCGGCGCGCGTCATCGAGAAGGTCGACGCGCTGATGCGCGCGCGCGGCGAGGACGGCCGTGGCACGGTGGGCTTCCTCCAGGTGTCGCCGAACAGCCGCAACGTGGTCCCCGGCGAGGTGCGCTTCTCGGTCGAGTTCCGCCACCCCGTGGACGCGGAGATCGACGGCTTGGCGGAGAGCTTCCCCGCCGAGGCACGCAGGCTGGTGGAGGAGAATGGCTGCGCCCTGGAGCTGACGGAGCTGTTCCGCATCCCCGCCCAGCCCTTCGATCCGTCCTGCGTCGATCTGGTGCGCCAGGGCGCGGCCAAGCTCGGCTATTCGACGCGGGAGATCGTCTCCGGTGCGGGGCATGACGCGGTCTATGTCGCCCGCAGCGTGCCGACGGCGATGATCTTCACGCCCTGCAAGGACGGGCTTTCGCACAACGAGGCGGAAAGCATCCTGCCGGAAGAGGCCGCGGCCGGCTGCCAGGTGCTGTTCGAGGCCGTGGTGGCCCGCGCCAACCGCGCGCTCTGAAGCAGGCGGGAGGGCGCGGGCCCTCCCGTCTTTATTGGCCATCATTGTGCTATGTTATATCGTAGCAGAATGAGCAACGACCGCACGCTGCGGGACCAGATGTGGTTCCGCCATCCCGGCCCGGACTGGGAGGCCTTCGACGCCCTGCCGCCCGCCATACGCCAGCGCCTGCGCGAGCATGCCTATGATGCCTGGAGCGTGAACGCGCTGCTGCTCTGGCGCTATCTGCGCCGCCGGCATGCCTCGTCCCGGCGGGCCGAACGCGTGCTGCTGCGCCATCTGGATCACTGCGAGACCCTAGAAGGCGCGGCCTTCGATGCCGCCTACCGGGCGCGGCATGGCCGACCCTTGCCGCATCATGCCGCCGGAGCCAGCATCCTGCGCTATGGCGCGATGAGGAAGGGATTGACCGGCGGGGATGCCGGCGGGGATGATGGTAGCGGCGGGCGGACTTGAACCGCCGACCCCGGCATTATGAGTGCCGTGCTCTAACCAGCTGAGCTACACCGCCACACCGTCTGGGAGGCGCCGTTTAAGCGGCCCGGCCGGCGCTGTCAACCGCCTCGGGACGGGGCAGGATGAAGCCGCCGCCGAGCACCCGCTCCCCCGCATAGAGCACGCCACCCTGGCCCGGCGCGGCGATGGCCGGCTGCTCCAGCCGCAGGCGAAGGCACCCGGCCCGCGCGTCCCAGCTCGCCACCGCCGGCTGCGGCATCTCGCGGGCGCGCAGCTTGACCTGGCAGGCGAGCGGCGCCTCGGGTGGCGGAATCAGCCAGTTCACCTGCCCGAGTGTCACCTCATGCGTGCTCAGCTCGCCTCGCGGCGCGACGACGATCCGGCGGCGCGGCGCGTCCAGGGCGGCGACATAGAGCGGCTCCTCGCCATCCCGCGAGGCCTGGCCCAGCCCCCGCCCCTGCCCGACGGTATAGCGCCCGATACCCTGGTGGCTGCCCAGCACGCGGCCATCGATGTGCTCGATGCGCCCGGCCTCGCCGGCCTCCGGCCGCAGGCGGCCGACCAGCTCATGATAACGGCCCTGCGGCACGAAGCAGATGTCCTGGCTGTCCGGCTTCTCCGCCACCGCGAGTCCGAGCCGCTGAGCCTCGGCCCGGACCTCCGCCTTGGAGGCATAGTCGCCGAGCGGGAAGCGGCTGAAGGCCAGCTGCTCCGGTGTCGTGGCGAAGAGGAAGTAGGACTGGTCGCGGGCGGCGTCGGCGGCGCGGCGCAGCTCGGGGCCGTCCGGCCCCTCCACCCTGCGGACGTAATGGCCGGTCGCCAGGGCCTCCGCGCCCAGGTCACGGGCCAGGACGAGCAGGTCCTGGAACTTCACCGTCTGGTTGCAGCGCACGCAGGGGATGGGGGTTTCGCCGCGGGCATAGGAGGCCGCGAAATCCTCGATCACCGCGTCCCTGAAGCGCTGCTCCCGGTCCAGCACATAATGCGGAATGCCGAGGCGGTCCGCCACGTCGCGCGCGTCGTGGATGTCCTGGCCGGCGCAACAGGCGCCCTTCTTCTGGACGGCGGCGCCATGGTCGTAAAGCTGCAGCGTGGCGCCGATCACCTCATGGCCCCGTTCCTTCAGGAGGCCGGCGACCACGGAGGAATCCACACCCCCCGACATGGCGACGAGAATCCTCATGCCGCGGCGTTCAGCCCCATCTGCCAGAAGGCCGCCTCCAGCCGCGCCGCCTCGGTGAAGGTGGCCGAGAGGGTCGCGAAGCGGACCTCGCCGCCATGGCTCACGCCCAGCCTGTCCAGGCGCAGGGCGGCGTCGCTGGCCAGCGCCTGATAGCCCGGCGAGGAATAGGTCTCGATCCAGCTTTCGTAGGGATTGCCCTGGCGCAGCCGGCCGGGATGCGCCCGGATGCGCTGAGCGATCTCGCCATAGCCGATGGTGCAGGGCGCCAGCGCGACCTCCAGGTCGAGGATGTCGCCTGCCATGCCGCGGTCGAGCACCCAGCGCGTGTAGGCGACGGTCTCGGCCGCCTCGGGCGTGGCCAGCACATCGGCCTCCGACAGGCCCCATTCGCTGCAATAGGCGAAATGCATCTGCATCTCGGAGAGCAGGGCGTTGAGGGCGGAGGCCTTGCTGCGCAGCGCGTCGAGGCTCTCCGCCTTGAAGGCCGCCAGCGCCTTGGCGCGCGCGAACTGCACCAGGAACAGCCAGTCCTGCACCAGATAGCGCTGGAAGGCGGCCTTCGGCAGCGTGCCCTCGGCCAGCCCCTGCACGAAGGGATGCCAGCAATAGGCGCTCCATTGCGCCTCCGCCGCCCCGCGCAGGCACCGATAGAGACCGCCGGGCTGTCCGAGACTGGGTTTCATGGCGGAACTCAACCGGCGTTTCGCGTGCCGGCCGGAAGCTTGACCACGAGCCCGTCCAGCTCGTCGCTCATGATCAGCTGGCAGCCCAGGCGGGAGGTCTCCTGCAGGTCGAAGGCGAGGTCCAGCATGTCCTCCTCGTCCTCGGAGGGGGACTCCAGCTTCTCGAACCAGCCGGCATCGACGATGACATGGCAAGTGGAACAGGCCAGGCTGCCCTCGCAGGCGCCCTCGATGTCGATGTCGTTCCGGTGCGCGATCTCGAGGACGGACAGGCCGAGCGGGGCCTCGACTTCGCGGCGCGTCCCGTCGCGCTCGATGAAGGTCATTTTCGGCATCGCCGTCTGTCTACTCCGCCGCGTCTCGTGTTTCGGAAAGGGCTTCGCGCCAGGCCTCGGCCAGCAGGGCGGCCGCGCGGTCCATATCGGCAGGCGAAGTAAAGCGGCCAATGCCGATCCGCAAGGTCGCGCGCGCTTCCGCCTCCGGCAGTCCGAGGGCACGCAGGACATAGGACGGCTCGACCTCGGCCGACGAGCAGGCGGAGCCGGTGGAGACGCAGAGCCCCTGAAGCCGTGCCAGCATGGCCTGGGCGGAGGCGCCGCCGGGGAAGGTCAGGCTGAGGTTGCCGGGAACGCGACGCGCCGCGTCACCATTCAGCCGCAACCCGGGGATCGTGGCGCGGAGCGCGGCCAGCAGACGGTCGCGGCATGTCCGGATCCTCTCCGCATCCGCCTCCCGATCGGCCCCCGCCAGCCGCGCCGCCTCGCCAAGGCCGACCAGCAAGGGCGCCGGCAGGGTTCCCGAGCGCAGCCCGCGCTCCTGCCCGCCGCCGGAGAAGAGCGGCTCCAGCCGGACACGGGGACGGCGGCGGACATAGAGGGCGCCCACCCCCTTGGGGCCATAGATCTTGTGTCCCGAGAGGGACAGCAGATCGACCGGCAGGGCACCGAGGTCGAGGGGAACGCGGCCCGCGGCCTGGGCCGCGTCGCTGTGCAGCAGCGCGCCGGCGGCCTTGACCGGCGCCGCCAGGGCGGCGAGGTCCTGGATGACGCCGATCTCGTTGTTCACCGCCATGACGGAGACCAGGAGCGTCGGCACGCGCAGCGCCTCGACCAGCAGCGCCGGGTCCAGCAGGCCGTCGTGGCCGACCGGCAGGATCACCGGCTCGAAGCCCTCCTCCGCCAGGTCGCGCACGCTTTCCAGGACGCATTTGTGCTCGGTCGCCAGGGTGATCACCCGGCGCCGCCCGCTCCCCTGCCGCCGGGCGAAGCGGGCCGCGCCCTTGATGGCCAGGTTGTTCGCCTCGGTCGCGCCGGAGGTGAAGACGATCTCGCGGGCCTCGGCACCGATCAGCGCCGCGACCTCGGTCCGCGCCGCCTCGACCGCCGCCTCGGCGGCCCGCCCCGGGGCGTGTTCGACGCTGGCGGGATTGGCGAAGTTCTCCTCCCACCAGGGGCGCATGGCGGCGAGCACCCGCGGGTCCACGGGCGTCGTCGCGTGATTGTCGAGATAGATCGGCGGGGTCTCGGCCAGCATGGCCAAAAGTATGGGGCCGACCCCGCCGGATCGGAAGCTTTCGCTGCCCCGGGAATGGCGGCCATGAGCCCAGGTCGGGCCATGGCCGCGGGACCGGTCAGTCCGCCTCGCGAACGCCGCACCAGCTGGCGATGAAGGTGGCGATGGAGAGCGTGGTCTGGCGCAGGCTCTCCAGGTTGGTGCGCTCGTCGAAGCCGTGGTTGCCCTCGCCCGAGGGGCCGTAGCAGAGCGCCGGAATGTCGTAGTAGAGGCCGTAGAACCGGGTGTCGTTGACGGCGGTGGTGATGCGCGCCGGCATCTCCTCGCCATGCACCTGGCGGTGCGCCTCCGCCAGGACCTTCTCGGCCTCCGAACCGGGCTCCAGCACGAAGCCGTCCGCCTGGAAGCCGTGCCAGATGACCTCGGGCGGATTGTTGGCCAGGAAGTTGTCGCCCGCCCGCGCCTCGCTGACGCAGCGCTCCACCGCCGCCATGGCCTGCTTCACGTCCGTGCCGGGCAGCAGGCCGATGCGGCAGTCCACCTCGCACCAGGAGGGCGTCGAGCTGGCCCAGTCGCCGCCGCGGATGATGCCGGGGTTGAACTTGATCGGATCGGGCGTGCCGGCGTACCAGCGGTCCTCCCGCGCCGCCACGTTCTGCAGCCTGGTGTGTTCCTGCAGTGCCTGGATCAGCTTCATGGCGGAGAGGATGGCGTTGCTGCCATCCTGCGCCACCGCGACATGCACCGGCACGCCGCGCACCCGGAGGCGGAACCACAGCGTGCCGGTATGGGCGCGCGTGATGCTGTGTCCGGTCGGCTCGGGAATCAGCACGGCATCGGCGCGATAGCCGCGCGCCAGTGTCGCAAGGGCGCCGTTGCCGGTGCTTTCCTCCTCGGTGACCGTCTGCAGGTAGACATCGGCCGCCGGCTTCAGGCCCGCTGCGCGCAGGGCGTCCATGGCGAAGATCATCGCCGCCACGCCGGCCTTCATGTCATTGGCGCCGCGCCCGTAGAGCCAGCCATCCTGCACCACGCCGGCATAGGGAGGATGCGTCCACATCTCGAGCGGGCCCTCGGGCACGACATCGATATGACCCTGCAGGATCAGGCTGCGGCCGGTGGGATTCTCCGCCCGGCAGGCGGCGACCACCTGCACCGAACCCGCCGGATCCACCTCGATCATCGGGCTCGCCTTCTCATGGCTCGCCAGGGGCGTCTCCGCGATGGTGAAGCGGTCCACCGCATAGCCCCGCGCCGCCATCTGGCGCGCCATCCAGTCCTGCAGCGGCGCCTCGCGCCCGCGCAGGCTGGGGAAGCGGACGAGATCGGACAGGAAGCCGACCTCCTCCTCGAAACGGTCGTCCACGGCCTTTCTCAGGCGGTCGAGCAGGGCGGCGCTGGTCATGAAGGGTTCTCCGATCGCGGATGGCGAGGATGCGGCGGTTTCCGAAGTGCAGGCTAGTGCCGCCGGCGATGGCCACCATGCCGTAGGCGGAAGCGCCTGCACCGCAAGCCGTTCGCCCGGCGGCCGGGGCGGGTGAACCACGCGGCCCGCGCGCATCGCGATACTGCCGGATACCGGAACCTCAGGCGGAGCGGGAGGCCCGCAGCCGGTCGCGCATCGCGCGGTAGGCGGGGATGAAGCGGTCCACATCCTCGTCACTGGCATTCCAGGGCAGGGAGACCCGGATGGCGCAGGCGGCGTCGGCGCCCAGCCCCATGGCCAGCAGCACCGGGCTGGGGCCCACCTTGCCGGAGGAGCAGGCGGAGCCGGCCGAGACCCGGAAGCCGGCGAGGTCGAGCGCGATCACCTGGGTCTCGGCGGGCACGCCGCGCAGCAGGAGGCAGGTGGTGTTCGGCAGGCGTGGCGCGTCGGCACCGATGACATCGGTCCCGCATTCCCGCTCGATCCGGTCCCGCAACGTCCGCAGGCGGGCGGCGGCGGAAAGGTCGTAGGCCGCCATGGCGGCGGCGAAGCCGGCGATGGCCGGAACCGCCTCGGTACCACCACGGCGCCCCCGCTCCTGCCCCCCTCCGGGCAGCATGGCGGCGAGGTCGAGGCCAGGCCGCAGCAGGAGTGCCCCGGCGCCCTTGGGACCGCCCAGCTTGTGGGCGGAGATCGCCAGAGAATCGGCGCCCATCTCCGCCACGGTCAGCGCGATCCGCCCGACGGCCTGGACCGCATCGACATGCAGCAGCGCGCCATGCTGGCGGCAGAGCCGTAGCGCGGCGTCGATCGGGTGCAGCACGCCCGTCTCGTTGTTCGCGGCCATCAGGCAGACCATGGCGGCCCCGCCCTCCCGCAAGGCGCGCTCGAGAGCATCGAGGGCGATGCGGCCATCTCCCTGCACGGGCAGGATCCCGATGCCGGGCGCGGCCCGCAGCACGGAGGGATGCTCCGTGCCGCCTGCGAGAATGCGGCGCCCCCGGCCCAGACCCAGGATGGCCAGGGCATTGGCCTCGGTCGCACCGGAGGTGAAGACAAGGTCCTGTGGCCGCGCGTCGAGCCGCTCGGCCACGCGGCGCCGCCCCTCCTCCAGCAGGCGCCGGGCGGCACGGCCGTCGGCATGGATGGAGGACGGGTTTCCGGGAAGCTCCAGGGCGGCGATCATGGCATCGCGCGCCTGGGGGCGCAGCGGCTCCGTCGCATTCGCATCAAGATAGACCGGCATGGCGGGCTACAACGCCAGGGGCGGCGCGGCGCGGCCGCGGACGCGGCCCTCGATGACATCGGCGAGGCTGGTCTCGGTCAGGAAGAGGCGGATCTGCTCGCCGAGCTCGTGCCAGAGGTCATGCGTCAGGCACTTCCGGCCGGCGACGCAGCCCGTTCCGCCCACTTCACACCGGGTGGCGCTGATGGGCTCCTCGACGGCGGCGATGATGGCGCCGATGGAAATCCGCGCCGCCGGGCGGGACAGGCGATAGCCTCCGCCGGCCCCCCGCGCCGAGGCCACCAGACCGGCGCGCCGCATCCGGGCGAAGAGCTGTTCCAGATATGCAATGGAAAGTTGCTGCGCCTGGGCGATATCGGAGAGACTGACCGGCGGCTCCGTCAGGCAGGCCTCTTCCTCCCCCGTCGTCACCGCATGGCTGACCTTGGACAATTCACGGTCTCGCATACGAATGGCGAGCTCCGCCATCGCCATCACCGCGTAACGTCCCCTTGTAGACAGGCGCATAATTCACTTCTCTCCCTGTCCTGGCCAGCGGGCGTGCCCAGCCTCTTTCGCCCATGACAAAAGATTGCGGCAAAGGGGCCATGCCTGTTTCCGTTGTGAAACCCCGGAGCGGCTGCGTATAATATTGTCCGTGTCGCGGGGAGCGGAAGCCTGCCCCGCGATGACGACGCCATAAGTTGGGGGAGCCGGCGCCTCGTCTCGCTGCGGGTGCGGAAGGCTATTGGCCATGGGCTGGCGCGTCAACCGCGCCGCATGGCGAAGCCGTTGCCGCATCGGACCCCGATGAATGTCTTCGTGCGTTCGGGCGGATGGAAGTCCGCCGGAGCGGCCATGGTTTCCCAACCGGGCGCTGCCGCGCCCACCGTACTGGATGCAAGGGGACGATGCCCGAGGTCATGTTCGCCGGGCCGGATGGCCGGCTTGAGGGTCGTTACCACCACGCGAAACAGCCCAATGCCCCCGTGGCATTGGTGCTTCATCCCCACCCGCTGCATGGCGGGACGATGAACAACCGGGTGGTCCACGCGCTGTACACACGCTTCCAGGACATGGGGTTTTCCACTCTCCGCTTTAATTTCCGGGGCGTCGGCCGCAGCCAGGGCCGCTACGATGGCGGCATCGGCGAGATTTCCGATGCCGCGGCCGCGCTGGACTTCCTGCAGGCGGTCAATCCCAATGCCTCCATGCTCTGGGTCGCCGGCTATTCCTTCGGCTCCTATGTCGGCATGCAGCTGCTGATGCGTCGTCCGGAGATCGGCGGCTTCGTCTCCATTGCCGCGCCGGCCAGCCACTACGATTTCGGCTTCCTCGCCCCTTGTCCATGCTCCGGGCTCATCCTGCATGGCGCCGAGGACGAGCTGGTGCCGGAGAATTCCGTCCGCAAGCTGGTCGACAAGCTCAACACGCAGCGCGGCATCCAGATCGACTACCGCGTCCAGGAAGGCGCCGGCCACGTCTTCACCGCGGACCAGACGGCGCGTGTCGCCGATGCCGCCGAGGATCATGTGCGGACCATGCTCAACCGGGCCCGCATGGCGATGGCCGCGGACTGACCGCCGGCCTCCATCGGATGGCCGCGAAAGGGGCCTGGGGACTGTCCTCAGGCCCCTTTCCTATGGCGGGGCGGTCAGACGGCCGCCGCGGAGGGGCGCGGACGCTCCGGTGGTGCCCGGGAAGGTCAGCGGCAGGCCCCGCAGGACCCGCGCGGCAAGGACGCCGAAGGCCTGTGCCTCCAGGGCATCGCCATCCCAACCGACCGTCTCCACCGCCTGCACCGGCGCGGCCAGAACACGCGCGAGCGCCTGCATGATGGCGCCGTTGCGGCGGCCGCCGCCCGTCACCAACCATCGATGCGGCGCCTCGGGGCAGTGGGCCGCCGCCGCCGCCACCGACAGGGCGACGAATTCCACCAGGGTCGCGGCACCCTCCGCCGGCGCCAGCCCGGCCAGCCCCGCCCGTTCCAGGGCGTGATGGAAGTCGAGGCGGTCGAGCGACTTGGGCGGCGGTGCCGCGAAGTAGGGGTGCGCCATCAGCTCGGCCAGAACCCGCGCCTCGGGCCGTCCCGAGAGAGCCAGCGCTCCATCCCGGTCGAAATCCACCCCGGCCCTCTGCCGCATCCAGTCATCCAGCGGCGCATTGGCCGGCCCGGTGTCGAAGGCGATCAGCCGGCCATCGCGGCCGATCCAGGTCACGTTGCCGACGCCGCCCAGGTTCAGGATGGCCACCGGCTTCGGCAGTTCCGCCGCGAGGGCGGCATGCACCACCGGCACCAGCGGCGCGCCCTGCCCGCCCGCCGCCACATCGGCGGAGCGGAAGTCATGCGCGACCCGCGTTCCCGTCAGCCGGGCCAACAGGGCGGCATCGCCGATCTGCCAGGTGCGCCCCTCCCCCGGCCGTCCCGCCACCGGCCGGTGCAGGATGGTCTGGCCATGAAACCCGATCAGCTCCGCCCCCGCCCCGAGCCGCCGGACCGCCTCGGCATGGCGCTCCGTCAGGCGCCGGACGCAGGCGGCGAGGAAGGGGTCGTCCGCCGCGATACTCCCCGCCAGGTCCAGCAGGCGGCGCAGATCCCGCCGCAGTTCCGGCGCATAGGGCAGGGTCAGGCTCGGCCCGAATCGCCCGATCCTCTCCCCGTCCGTCTCGATCCACGCCGCATCCACGCCATCCAGCGAGGTGCCGCTCATCAGCCCGATGGTTCGCAGCATGGCCGCACTGTGCTAGGGCCGGGGCCCGGGCGGAAGCCCCCGGGCGGTCAGAACGGACAAGAGCGACGATGGACGAGTTCCTGCAGGCCGCGCGCGAGCGCGGCTACATCCACCAGGTGACGGACGAGGCGGCGCTCGCCGCGCGCATGCAGCAGGGGCCCCTCTCCGCCTATGTCGGCTTCGACTGCACCGCGGACAGCCTGCATGTCGGCCATCTGCTGTCCATCATGATGCTGCGCCTGCTGCAGCGGATGGGCCACCGTCCCGTGGCGCTGCTCGGCGGCGGCACCACCCGCATCGGCGATCCTTCCTTCCGCGACGATGCGCGCCCCCTGCTGTCGGACGCGCAGATCGAGACCAACAAGGCCGGCATCCGCAAGACCTTCGACGCCTTCCTCCGCTTCGGCGAGGGGCCGTCCGACGCCATCATGCTGGACAATGCGCGCTGGCTCGACAGCCTGCTCTACATCCCGTTCCTGCGCGACGTCGGCCGCCACTTCAGCGTCAACCGCATGCTGACCATGGACAGCGTCCGCCTGCGGCTGGAGCGCGAGCAGCCGCTCTCCTTCCTCGAATTCAACTACATGCTGCTGCAGTCCTACGACTTCCTGGAGCTGCGCCGGCGCCATGGCGTGGCGCTGCAGATGGGCGGCTCCGACCAGTGGGGCAACATCGTCATGGGCGTCGAGCTGAACCGGCGCATCGACGCCGCCGAGGTCTTCGGCCTGACCACCCCGCTGCTGACCACCGCCTCCGGCACCAAGATGGGCAAGACCGCGGGCGGCGCCGTCTGGCTCAATCCCGACCGCCTGCCGGCCTATGACTACTGGCAGTTCTGGCGCAACACGGAGGACGCGGATGTCGGGCGCTTCCTCGGCCTGTTCACGGAACTGCCGATGCCGGAGGTCCGGCGCCTCGGCGCGCTGGGCGGGGCGGAGATCAACGAGGGCAAGAAGATCCTGGCCACCGAGGCCACGGCCCTGCTGCACGGCCGCCCCGCCGCCGAGGCCGCGGCCGAGACCGCCCGCCGCGCCTTCGAGGAGGGCGAGGCCGCCGCGACCCTGCCCGGCATCACCGCCAGCCTGCCGGCCGCCCTGATCGACCTCGCGGTGCAGGCGGGCCTGGCCACGAGCAAGGGCGAGGCGCGCCGCCTCGTCCGGCAGAATGGCCTGCGCCTGAACGACGCGCCGGTTTCCGACGAGGCCCTGGTGGTGACGGAGGCGGATCTGCGGGACGGCGCGGCCAAGCTGTCCGCCGGCCGCAAGCGGCACGTCCTGGTGCGCGCGCCGGGCTGAGCGGCCCGGCGCGCGGCCGGTCAGCGCTGCGCGTTGCCCGCCGTGCCGCCGCCGAAGATGCCCCGCAGGAAGCCGGGCGTCAGCGCCGCGAGCGGGTTGACCGAAACCGAGGGGTCCTGCACCGGCCCCTGCATCCGCCACGTCGCGGCCAGCAGGCCGCCGCCGCGCTCCGGGCTGAACAGCCGCCCCAGCAGCGGGATCTGCCCCAGCAGCGAGTTCAGCACATAGGCGGGCACGATGGTGCCCTCCAGGTCGATCGCGCCGCCCTGGCGCGGAATGGTGCCGCGCGCGGTGACACCCAGGGAGGCCGAGAAGGCGCGCGCCTCATCCACCATCAGGCTGCGCGGCGTCAGGCGGAAGGGCGCTTCCAGGCGGGAGAAGCTCAGGCCCGGCCCGCGCACCGCGTCGAACATGCCGTAGACCGTCAGCGCCTGCAGCAGCTTGCCGACCCCCTCGGCCTCACGCACCGAGAAATCCGCCATTTCGGCGGTGCCGGTCAGGGTGGCGCCCGGCCTGTTGCCGTCCCATCGGGCGTTCACGGCGAGCCGCCCACCCTCGACCTGATCGAGGATGTCGAAAGCCCGTAGCAATGCGCCCGCGTCGGCGGCGTTGAGCAGCAGGCTCCGGCCGCCGCCCTGGGGGAGCACGGTGACATCGAAGGCCCCCCCCGGCCCGGCCTGGCCGGCGATGCGGGCCTCGCGCAGCACGCCGCGCGGATCGGCCGTCACCCGGCCCTGAATGCCGGCCAGGCTGCGGCCGCCGCCCAGCAGCACCCGGTCGAACTGCGCCTCCACGGAGACCGAGGGTCCGGTCGCGGGCGTGTCGGACGCGCCGCCATCCGCCGCGGCATTGGCGGCCAGGGCGGCGCCGAGGTCGAGCACCGGGCCGGAGGCGCGGAAGCGCCAGGGCGCGCCCGCCTGCGCCGGCGGCCTCGCCTCGGCCGTGAAGCGGCTGTCCTGCACCCGGGCCTCGGCGATATCGACCCGCTCCAGCCGGTTGCCGGCGGAGAAGCCGACCTTGCCCCTGGCCCGAAGCTGCGGTGCCTCGACCTGGAACCGGTCCACCGCCCGCAGGTTCTCGTGATCCACCACCAGCTCGGCCTGCGCCGCCGCCGGCGTGCCCGGCGCCTTCTGCCAGGCGAAGGGCGACAGGGTCATGCGACTGTCGCGCAGATTGGCATCGATACTGACGCGGCTCTCGCCGCTGCGCCGGCGCTCCACCAGGGCGCGGATGCCCACCGGGCCGCTGACGAAGCCCTCGAGGTCCAGTCCGAACTCGGCGATGCGGCTGGCATCCGGCCGGGCCTCCGCGCGGTAGCGCTCGACCACCTGCGCGGCATTGCCGGGCCGGAAGTCCATCTCGAGGCTCAGCTGTGTCGGGATGCCGGCGAGCTGCGCCTCTCCGCTGGCCTTCAGCCGCGCCGTGTCGACGGTCAGCTCGGCCGTACCGCGCTCCAGCCGCTTGCCCATGAGCACGTCCGACAGCCGCATCTGGGTGATGCGCATCTGCGCCTGCACGCGCAATGCCTCGTTCGGAATGTCCGCCAGGAGAGGCAGGCCGAGCCGCAGCATGCCCTCCACCTGACCGCCGGGCTGCTTCAGGTCCAGCGGCCGGTTCTCGAACAGCTTGAGGCGGGGATGGCGAATCAGCGCGACGATATCCGGCACGGGGCCCCGCAGCTGCGCCTCGATCTCGGCCTGTTCCTGGCCGGCGTCCAGATTGAGCAGGCGAATGGTGGCGCCCGGGCTGCTCAGGGCGGTGCCGGATTGTCGAGCGCCCGCCAGCTGGATGCGGATCTCGTCGAGGCCGAACTCGGCGCGCGCCTCCACCTCCTCCAGCGGCGGAATGGGCCGCAGCCAGTGGACCCTGCCGCGCTGCAACTGCATCGTGCCATCGAGCCGGGTGACGCGCAGGCCGGACAGGTCGGCGCCCGCCTCGGCCCGCAAGGTGAAGCGTCCGTTGCGCAGCTCGCCCCCGGTGAGGTTCTCCACCAGCCATTTGCGCGCGCCGTCGGCCAGCCCCGCGGGCCAGTAGTCGCCCAGATCCGCCGCCGGCACCGCGTCGAGGCCGAAGATCAGCGAGCCAATCCAGGCCGCGTCCTGCAGACGGGCCTCACCGCTGGCCTCGAGCACCGGCGGCCGCCCCCTGGCGCGGGCGGCGCCGGGGTCCGCCGCGGCGGGGACCAGGCGCAGCTTCTCCAGCCGCAACGCCGTCGGCGATCCGGTCGCATCCAGATGGAGGCTGGCGAAGCCGACGCGGAGCTTCTGCGCGGTGAAGCGCCCGCCCTCACTGTCGACCTGGAGACGCAGCTGCGGCTCGGCGCCCCGCGCGCCGCCATCGAAACGGCCGGACAGGGTGACGGCGAGGGGCGCATCGAAGAGCGCCAGCGGCGCCAGGGCTGGGATCAGCCCGGCCAGTCGGGCCGGTTCCAGCCTCGGGATCAGGATCTCGCCGGAGAGCGTCGGCCCCGCCCCCTCCACCGCGCCATTCAGCTGGACCTCCATGCCCTGCCCCTGGCCCGGCAGGCGCAGGGCGGCCGTACCACCGAGGGTCATGCGCCCGGCGGCCCCGCGCCGCAGCGCCAGGTCCACCTGTTCCAGCCGCCAGACGAGGCCGAGCTGGCGGTCCAGGATGGTCAGGCGCCCCTCCTGGATATCGACTTCCCTGAGCGCGCCGAGCCAGGTCTCGCGCTCTCCGTGCCGCGGGGAATCGAGAAGATCGCCGAGCAGGCCGCCCCCGGGGGCATCCGCCGCTGCCGACGGCGTGGCTTCCGCGGGCTGAGGATCCTCCTGCCGCAGCCGTCCCATGGCGAGGGCGATACTGCCCGTCTCGTCGCGCTCCAGCACAACGCTGGGCGCCTGGATGGCGATGCGGAACAGCGACAGCCGGCCGCGCAGGAGTTCGCCCAGGGCCAGGCTCACCGTCGCATCCGGCAGTTCCTGCCGCACCGAGCCCGCGGCATCGCGCAGCTGGACCGCCGTGAGCCGCAGCTGCAGCGGCGCCTGCCGGTCCTCGCGGAAGCCGTGCCAGGCGATGGCCGCGTCGCCGATGCTCAGTGTCTGCCCCTCGGCCGGCGGCGGCACGGCGCGCTCCAGCGCCCGCGCCAGGGCCGGCAGGTGCAGCGGCCCCTGTGAAAGGCGCCATCCCAGCGCCGCCGTCCCCAGCCCGGCGAGCAGCGCGACAGCCATCAGCAGGCGCAGGAGGAGGCCGCCGCAACGCAGCACTTGACCGGTCAGCGGGCGCATGGATTGGCTTCCGCATCATGTCCCAGACATCCAGCCTGCTGCCGCCCGCCTTCGACAAGCCAGCCGCGGAGGCACTGACCGAGGCCTTCGCCGCGCGTGGCGCCGCGGAGAGTGACTACGCCGGCTCCGGCTCCGGCCGCGCCCTGCTGGCGGCGCTGGGAGGCCACAGCCCCTATCTCGCCGACCTCGCGGAGCGCGAGAGCGATATCCTGCTCAGATTCGGCCGCGACGGGCCGGACAACGCCCTGGCCCACGCTCTCCTGCCCCTGCGCCGCGCCGATCCGTCCGCGACGCGGGCCACCGTCTCGGCGCAGCTGCGACAGGCCAAGCGCCAGGCCGCGCTGGTCATCGCGGCGGCCGACCTCACGGGCTTCTGGCCGCTCGACAAGGTGACGGGCGCGCTCTCCGACCTGGCCGAGGCGGCCATCGATTACGCCTGCGCCCATCTGCTGCGCGAGGCCACCGCCCGCCAGGAACTGCGCCTGCCCCGCGCCCGCCGCCACGAGCCGAGGGAGGTCGCGCGCGGTTCAGGCCTCGTCATCCTCGGCATGGGCAAGCTGGGGGGGCGTGAACTCAACTATTCCTCCGATATCGACCTGATGGTGCTCTACGAGCCGACGGCCGCAGCCTATCACGAGGAACGCGCCGGCGCCCTATACGTGCGCATCGCGCGTGATCTCGTGACGCTGATGGAGGAGCGGACGGCGGGAGGCTATGTGTTCCGCACCGACCTTCGCCTGCGCCCCGACCCGGCGGCCACGCCGCTCGCGGTCAGCATCCCGACCGCCATCACCTACTACGAATCGATGGGCCAGAACTGGGAGCGGGCGGCGATGATCAAGGCCCGGCCCGTCGGCGGGGACCGCGCGCTGGGCGAGGCCTTCCTGGCCGAGATCCGCCCCTTCGTCTGGCGCCGGCATCTGGATTTCGCGATGATCGCCGATATCCACGGCATCAAGCGCCAGATCCACGCCGCCCATGCGGGGCGCGGCGCGCATGCCGAGGTGCAGGTCGCCGGGCATGACGTGAAGCTGGGCCGCGGCGGCATCCGCGAGATCGAGTTCATCGCTCAGGTTCTGCAGCTGATCTGGGCCGGCCGCGATCCCGGCCTGCGCGATCCGACGACGCTCGGTGCCCTCGCCGCCCTGACGATGGCCGGCAAGATCGACCGGCGGGCGGCCTCCCGCCTGGCCGATGCCTATGTCTTCCTGCGCAATGTCGAGCACCGGCTGCAGATGGTGGCCGACCGGCAGACCCAACGGCTGCCGGAGGATGAGGAGAATCTGGCGCGCATCGCCAGCTTCATGGGCTTCCCCGATGCCGACGCCTTCCGCGCCGCGCTGATCGATCACCTGCGCGGCGTCGAACATGTCTATGCCGAGATGTTCGAGGACCGGCGGCCGAGCCTGCCACGGGCCGAGGCGGCGGCGGGCCCGGACTTCACCGCCGGCCCGGAGGATGCGCAGACCCTGCATGCCCTGGAGGAGCTCGGTTTCTCCGACCCCGCCAAGGCGGCGGCGACCCTGCGGGCCTGGCATCTCGGACGCCCGCGCGCGACCCGCAGCGAGCGCGCGCGGGAACTGCTGACGAGCATGCTGCCGGGCCTGGTGAACGCCGTCGCGGCGCAGCGCGAGCCCGACGCGGTGCTCTCGCGCTTCGACATGGTGCTCTCGCGCATGACGGCCGGGGTGCACATGCTGTCGCTGTTCCAGCGCAACCCGGCGCTCCTGGAGCGCATCGCCGGCATCCTCGGCGCGGCCCCCGCCCTCGGGGACCACCTGGCCTATACGCCCTCCTCCCTGGAGGGCCTGCTGGGCGGCGGCGGGCCGGGCGGCGCGGCGGCGATGCTGCCGGGGCTGGTGGGCGGGGCGCGGCACGTCGAGGAGGCGCTGGACGGCGCCCGGCGCCTGGTGACGGAAGGCAAGTTCGAGATCGACGCCGCCGCCCTGGAAGGCGCCATCGGCGCGGACGACGCCGGGCGCGCCCGCAGCGATCTGGCGGAGGCCGCCATCTCCTCCCTGCTGCCGCATGTCGTGGCGGATTTCTCGGCGCGCTTCGGCCGCGTCCGCGGCGGTTCCCTGGCGGTGGTCGCCCTCGGCAAGCTGGGCGGGCGGGAAATGCTGCCGGCCTCCGACCTCGACCTGCTGCTGATCTACGATCATCCGGAAAAGGCCGAGGGCAGCACCGGCGCCGCCCGTTCCCTGCCGGCCAGCACCTATTTCAGCCGGCTGGCGCAGCAGGTCATCGCGGCCGTCACCGCGCCCGGCGCGGAGGGCAAGCTCTATGAGGTGGACATGCGGCTGCGGCCCTCGGGCAACAAGGGGCCGGTCGCCACCTCGCTGTCGAGCTTCCGCCGCTACCACGACGAGAGCGCCTGGACCTGGGAGCGCATGGCGCTCACCCGGGCACGTTGCGTCGCCGGGCCCGTGGCGCTGCGGCGGCGCATCGGCGGGGCGATCCGGCAGGCGGTGCTGGCCCATGCGGGGGATGCCGCCATCGCCGACGCGGTGGCCATGCGCCGCCGCATGCTGCGCGATCTGCCCGCCGATGGGCCCTGGGACGTCAAGGCCATGGCCGGCGGCCTGATCGAGGTCGAGTTCATCGCCCAGGCGCTGCAACTGGCGCATGCCGCGCAGCATCCGCGCATCCTCTCCCCCACCACCGTCGAGGCGCTGTCCCGCCTCGCCCGGGCCCGCCTGCTGCCGGCGGAGGAGGCGGAGCGGCTGATCGCCGCGGATCGCCTGTGGCGCACCATCCTGGGTCTGCTCCGCCTCACCGTCGGGCGCTGGCGCCAGGCGGAACTGCCGACGCCGACGGCCGCGGCCCTGCTGCACGCCACCACGCCGCTGCTCGGCAGGGGCGCGATTGACCTGCCGGCGTTACGCCACATGATGCAGGATCACGCCGGGCAGGTGCGGGCCATCTTCGAGCGCCGCCTGGGCCGGCTCACCGGAGAATCGGGATGAGTGTCGAGGAAGGTCTGCCGGCGCCGGATTTCACCCTGCCGGCGAGTGGCGGACGGACCGTTTCCCTGGCCGCCATGCGGGGCAGGCCCTTCGTGCTCTACTTCTATCCCAAGGCCGACACCTCGGGCTGCACGCGCCAGGCCTGCGATTTCCAGGAGGCCCTGCCGGCGCTGGAGCGCGGCGGGCTCGAGGTGATCGGCGTCTCGCCCGATCCCATGCCGCCCATCGAGAAATTCGCCCAGAAGTACGGGCTGAGCTTCCCTCTCGCCTCGGATGCGGAGAAGCAGATAGCCGCCGCCTATGGAACCTGGATCGAGAAGTCCATGTACGGCCGCAGGTACATGGGAATGGATCGCGCCACCTTCCTCATCGACGCCGGGGGGCGGATCGCGCGGATCTGGCGCAAGGTGAAGGTGCCGGGCCATGCCCGGGCGGTGCTGGAGGCGGCCGCCGCCCTGCCACGCCCCTGATGCCCGGCGCCGCCGGACGTGCCTCTTGTCGCCGCGCGGCGCCCCGTTCATGCTGGCCCGCGAGGGAGGAAGGACAACCATGCCGACACAGCCGGGGCCCGGCCAGGACCTCCGCCCCTCCCCCGTCCCCGCGCTGATCTTCTGCGCCGTGCTGGCCGCCGCCCTGGCCATGGGGCTGCGGCAATCCTTCGGGCTCTTCCTCGCGCCGATGACGGCGGCGCATGGCTGGACCGCCAGCGGCTTCGCCTTGGCCATCGCGGTCCAGGTGCTGGTCAACGGCCTGTCGCAGCCGCTCTGCGGCCAGCTGGCCGACCGTTTCGGCGGCCGTGTGGTGGTGATGGGCGGCGCGCTGCTCTACACGATCGGCCTCCTCGGCATGGCGCTCTCGGACGGCATGCCGCTCTTCACCGTCTTCGCCGGCCTGATCATGGGCATCGCCGTCTCGGCCGCGGGGATGCCGGTCATCATGGCCAGCCTCACCCGGCTGCTGCCCGAGCAGCACCGCGGCCGCGCCACCGGCCTCGGCACCGCCGGCTCCTCCTTCGGCCAGTTCCTGGTGGTGCCGCTGGCGGGCGTTGGCATCGCCAGCCTGGGCTGGCAGACGGCGCTGCTGGTCATGGCCGCCGTCTCGCTGGCGATGGTGCCGCTGGCCCTGCCGCTGCGGGACAGCCCGCAGGCGAGGCCGCAGGCCGCCCTGGCCGCCGAGGAGGAAGGCGCCGGCCGCGCCCTGCGCCGCGCCTTCGCCAGCACCTCCTTCTGGTGCCTGTTCAGCGGCTTCTTCGTCTGCGGGCTGCACGTCAGCTTCCTCACCGTGCATCTGCCGGGCTTCGTGGCCAGCTGCCACCTGCCGCTCTATGTCGGCGCCGGCGCGCTGAGCCTGATCGGGCTGTTCAACATCGCCGGCTCCCTGATCTCGGGCGAGCTGACACAGAGATGGCGGCGGCGGGAGTTGCTGGTGGGCATCTACGGCGCGCGCGCCGCGCTGATGGTAGTGTTCTTCATGGCCCCCAAGACCACCGGCACCATCCTGGTCTTCTCCGCCCTCATGGGCCTGCTCTGGCTGTCCACCGTGCCGCCCACCGTCGCCCTCTGCGCCCGCAACTTCGGCACGCGCTGGCTGGCCACGATCTTCGGCCTCGTCTTCCTCGGCCACCAGCTGGGCGGCTTCACCGGCGCTTGGCTGGGCGGGGTGATCTTCGACCGGACGGGCAGCTATGACCTGATGTGGATCATCAGCATCCTGGCCGGCGTCTTCGCCGCGCTGGTGCACCTGCCGGTGCGGGATGCCGTCCAGCCCATTGCGCGGCCGGCCTGAGGACGCCAAGCCCCTCTTCACTTACGCTTCCGGAGAACCGCGAGAATGCTCCTCGACCACCGCACCTATGTCTGCCGGCCCGGCACGCTGAAGAAGCATCTCGAGATCTATGAGAAGCACGGCTGGGCCGCGCAGACCCGGCATCTCGGCATGCCCGTCGCCTATCTGACGACGGAGACGGGCAATGTGAACACCTATGTCCACATCTGGGCCTATGCCGACGCCGCCGATCGCGCGGCAAAGCGCGCGGCCATGCAGGCGGACCCCGACTGGATCAACTACCTGCGCCTCAGCGCCGAGGCGGGCTATCTGGTGAGCCAGGAGAACCGGCTGATGACGCCGGTGGCCTTCGCGCCCACGCCCCTGCGGCAGGGCGCCTAAAGCCGGGCGCCGGACGCGCCGCGGCTGAGGTCCCGGCCGCCTCTGGCGGCCGGGGCGCGCGTCACTCCGGATCGCCGGTGTCGGCGATGAGGCCGGCCGCCTCGATGCCCGCCACGGCGCAGACCTCGTCCTTGTCCGAGGCATCGCCGGAAATGCCGACCGCGCCGAGGACCGTCCCCCCGGCATCGCGCACCAGCACGCCCCCCGGCACCGGCACCGCACGGCCACCGCACAGGTCGGAGAAGGCGTTCATGAAGCCCGGCATCTTGGCCGAGCGGCGCGCCAGCTCGCGCCCGCCGAAGCCCAGCGCCATGGCACCGAAGGCCTTGCCCGCGGCGATATCGGGGCGCAGCAGGCTGGCGCCATCCTCCCGCAGCAGGAGCTTCAGCTGCGCGGCCTGATCCAGCACCACCACCGTGAGGGGCGCGAGGCCGAGGGCGCGGCCCTTGGCCAGCGCCGCCTCGCCGATGCGCGAGGCGACGTCGAGCGCGATGCCGGGCGCGAAGCCGGTCGGGGGATTGGGCATGTCCTACCTTCCACGTGTTGCGCGGCGGCGTATCAGGCCGCCGCTTCCTGGAGCGCGCGCCACACCACCTCGGGCGTGGCCGGCATGTCGATATGGCGCACGCCGCGCTCCGACAAGGCATCCACCAGCGCATTCATCACCGCCGGCAGCGAACCGGCACAGCCGGCCTCGCCACAGCCCTTGGCGCCCAGCGGGTTGGTCTTGGCCGGCACCGCATGGCTGTGGAAGGCGAAGCTCGGCAGATCGCCCGCGCGGGGCACGGCGTAATCCGAGTAGGAGCCGGAGAGCAGCTGTCCGTCCTCGCTATAGGCGGTCCGTTCCATCAGCGCCTGGCCGATGCCCTGGGCGATGCCGCCATGCGCCTGCCCCTCGACCAGCAGCGGATTCACCACCACGCCGAAATCGTTGACGGTGACATAGCGGTCGATCCGCACCATGCCCGTCTCGGGGTCCACCTCCACCTCGGCGATGTGGCAGCCATTCGGATAGGCCATCGGTGCCTCCTCGAAGACATGCCTCACATCGAGGCTTCCGGGCACATCCTCCGGCAGGGCACCGCCTTCCCGCAGGCGCGCGGCCAGGTCGATGAGGCTGATGCCACGGTCGGTGCCGGCGATCAGCAGGCGCGCGCCGCCCTCGGCATGGGGCTCGAACTCGATATCGGCCTCGGCCGCCTCGAGCAGATGCGCGGCGGCGCGGCGCGCCTTCTCGACCACCTTGGCCGAGGCCTCGATGATCGCCGCGCCCGACGCCATGAGCGATTTCGAGCCGCCGGTGCCGCCGCCCGCGATCAGCTCATCCGAATCGCCCTGCAGCAGCCGGATACGCTCGAAGGGGATGCCGAGCGCCTGGTACAGCACCTGGGCGAAGGGCGTCCAATGGCCCTGGCCGTAGTCCAGGGTGCCGGTGATGATGGTGACGGTGCCGTCGGCCTCGAAGCGGATGCCACCCATCTCCTTGGCCGGCGGCGCCGTGCATTCGAGGAAGTTGCCGATGCCGCGCCCGCGCAGCAGCCCGCGCGCCGCGCTCGCCGCCTTGCGCGCCGCAAAACCTTCCCAATCCGCTTCCCGCAGCGCCTTGTCGAGGACGGCGGTATACTCGCCGCTGTCGTAGCTGGAGCCGGAGGCCGCCTTGTAGGGCAGTTGCTCGGGCCGGATATGGTTGCGGCGGCGCAGCTCGATGGCATCGATGCCCATCTCCGCCGCGGCCGTCTCGATCAGCCGCTCCATGAAGTAGTTGCCTTCCGGGCGGCCGGCGCCGCGATAGGCCGAGACGGGCGTGGTATTGGTCAGCAGGCAGCGTGTCGCCACCTCGATCAGCGGCGTCGCGTAGTTGCTCTGGATGTTGCGCACGAAGTTCATCGTGCCCATCAGCGGGCCGACGGTGCTCAGATAGCCGCCCATATTCGCGAAGGTGGTCAGGCGCACCGCCTGGAAGCGGCCCTCGGCATCCAGCGCCAGCTCGGCGCTGACCTCATGATCCCGGCCGTGGCAATCCGACAGGAAGCTGCCGGTGCGCTCATCGGTCCACTTCACCGGCCGGCCCAGTTGCCGCGCCGCATGCAGCAGGCAGACATATTCCGGATAGGCGGAGGCCTTCATGCCGAAGCTGCCGCCGACATTGCCGGTCAGGATGCGCAGCTTCTCCGTCGGCACCTTCAGGAGGTCGTTGGCCATCTGGTTGCGCAGGCCGAAGACGCCCTGGCTACCGACATGCAGGGTGTACCGGCCGGTCGCCTCGTCGTACTCGCCGATGGCGCTGCGCGGCTCCATCGCACAGACCACGATGCGGTTGTTGCGCAGATGCAGACGCGTGACATGCGCCGCGCCCGCGAAGGCCGCCTCCACCTTTTCCCTGTCGCCGAAATGGAAGTCGAGAACCTGGTTGCCCGGCACATGCTCGTAGAGCTGCGGTGCCTCCGGGGCGGCGGCGGCGGCGGCCTCGGTGACGGCGGGCAAGGTGTCGATGTCCGGCAGCACCGCCTCGGCGCCGTCCCGCGCCGCGTCCCGGGTCTCGCCGATCACGCAGGCGATGGGATCGCCCACGAAGCGGACACGATCCAGCGCCAGGGCGGGGCGCTCGACATTGATCAGGCCGGGCAATGGCAGGGTGCAGCGCATCGTGCCGAAGCCGGCGGCCTGAAGGTCCCGCCCGGTATACACCGCCACCACTCCCGGCGTGGCCAGGGCAGCCTCCACATCCAGCCCACGCAGCACGCCGTGCGCGTAGGGGCTGCGGACCATGACGCACCAGAGCTGGCCCGGCCGCTGCAGATCGTCGGTATACCGGCCTTCGCCCCGCAGCAGGACCGGGTCCTCGTTCCGCGGCACCGCCTGTCCGACGCCGAACTTCATTCCGGAAGGGGAAAGCGGAAGGGAATCCGGCATGCAGAGTGCTCCGTGGCAGGGCGGGGAGCCAGGGAGCCTAAAAGCATCCGGGCCACAGCGCGAGCCTCGGAAGGCAGGATAATGCACGCCGGGGTGCGGGAGGGACGATCGACCCCGGCACCCCCATCCCGGCGCGATAATCCAGGATCAGAACACAACCCTGGATTGTATATCTCATTTTGGCATCACACCGCCTTACGGGCGAGCTCTTCCGAATTGGCCGGCTTGGAGGGGGTGAGGGTCCGGGCCGTGGAGTCGGCCTCGACCATCATGCCTCGCAACTCCCGCAAGAAGGCGGCACCCTTGACGGTGCGCTGGATCAACACGCTGCGGCGATCCTGCGGATCGGTCTTGCGGCGCGCGAGATCGAGTTCGCCCAGGCGGTCGAGGGCGCGGGTGATCGCCGGTTTCGACACGTTGAGGGTCGCGGCCAGCCCACGGACGGTATGCGGATTGTCAGAGAGATAGACGGTCAGGAAAACGCCAAGCTGGCGGGCGGACAGGTCATGACCGTCCCTGCGCACCAGAGACACGACAGTATCCCGCAGGATGCCTAAAAGCTGCTCCGGGGCATTCTGAACTGCCATGTTCCACTTCTCCTTCTCTTGGCTGACTGGACCGCCACATCACTTTTATGTGAAATCGGCGGTTCGCGCGCAGTGTCGTCGTCTCGAATGTGAAAAAATCCTACCGGGCAGATCCATAACGGTGCCTGTCTCGGTCAGCGGGATATGCCTCTTCTCCGTTGCTCATGGAGCCAGACGTCGCGGCGCGGCGCCTCGCTCGGAGGACGGGAATCGAAAGCCCATTCGACACGTCCATCTAATAATATTGGCAACCAAACTGTCCAGCGACGAAACGTAACCGCCCCTCAGAAATCATTACGATAAGGGAGTCGGATCAGGACTTCGCCGCTCGCTTCCAGTGGAGCACAGCAGTCTGCCGATCTCCATGCGGCGTTGTCGTCATCCTCATGGAAGCAGCATGCTGTCCTACTTTCCATGCCGTCAGTCCCGGCCCGAAGAATCTTCTTTCCGATTGTAAATATTGACTGTTACCCGGCTCCGGTTCACATGGCTCCATTTCGCAGTATCCGCTCGACAATCGCCTGTACTTCGAACGCCTCGCGCAGGGTGGCGAGATCCTGTGGCTTGCCTTCGACGAGCGCCCGCAGCTTGCTCAGTTGCCGTTGCAGGACCAGCGGTCGCATTTCCGCGTTGGACAGCGCTTCCGCGGCGGGTTGCCAATTCCCATCCTGGAGACGTTCCGCCAGGGACCAGTTCCGAAGACGGATGGCGCCGGCCTCGCCGCTCAAGGTCCAGGAATGCTGCTCGTCCTCCGCGATCCGGCCGACCGTGCCCGAGACGGAGAGAGGGATCTCCCCGGCCCGCAATTCGGCGGCCATGGCGGTCTCCGCGGCATCGTCATCTCCGTATGCTACCGCTGCCGAAACGACGGCGAGAGGGCCGAGTTGCCGCAGTGCAAGAAACAGGAAGTGGGACAGCACCTCCCGCGTGAAGCCTCCCTCCTGCCGCCGCGCCAGCCAGGGCGCCGCGGCAGCCTGCCAATGGCGCGGCCAGCGGGCGAAGTCCGTCACGATGTCGAGCCGCAGGGGCGCGCCGACATGGCCATCCTGGCGCCAGCGACTCACCTGCTCGACGGCGGGAGAGGACGCCATGGGGAAGTTGACGGCCGCCCGGGCCCGGCCTTCCTCGGCCTCGGCGACGAAGGCCGCGGCCTCGTCGAGGTCGGTGGCCAGCGGCTTCTCCAGGAACACGGCCTTCCCGGCCTTGAAGGCGCGGCGCGCGAGCGGAATATGCGCGGCCGGCGGTGCCGCGATATAGAGAACGTCACAGGCCTCGATCACCGCATCGGCATCGGGGAGGAAGGGGGCTGCCCCCGTCACCTCCCTCCAGCGCGCGGCCGCCCGCGGCGAGGGGTCCCAGCCGCCCGCGATCCGGATATCGGGATGCGACAGGGCCGCTCCCGCCAGGCGCTCGCCCATGACCCCGAAACCGACGATACCCAGTGTGATGGCGCCCATGACGTCGCGGCGAGCTCCCTGAAAGGGGCGGGACAGTAATGCTGACGCTTGCCGCCCACCACCCCCAAAACAGGGCGTTTCTGCGTCATGTCCGCACGACCCGCCGCGCGCTCCGGAGCGGTGCGGACTTGCCCCCTGGCCCCCTCAGCCGCTACTTCCCCCGCGCCCCCAAGGCTGACCGGGTCTCTCGCAGCCCGCCGTGACGGTCGCCGCCTCATGCCCAAACGGATCCCTGCCGCATCATGACCCCGCCGCGCGACCCGCTTGAAGTCCTGCATCAGGTCTTCGGCCATGGCGGCTTCCGGGGCATGCAGGAAGAGGTGGTGCGCCACGCCGTCGCCGGCGGATCCGGCCTGGTGCTGATGCCGACCGGCAGCGGCAAGAGCCTCTGCTTCCAGGTTCCCGCCCTGTGCCGCCCGGGCCTCGGCGTCGTGGTTTCGCCGCTCATCGCGCTGATGGAGGACCAGGTCGCGGCGCTGCGCCAGCAGGACATCGCCGCCGCCGCGCTGCATTCCGAGCTCGATCCCGATGAGGCGCGCGGCGTCTGGCGGGAGCTCAACCGTGGCCAGCTGAAGCTGCTCTACGTCTCGCCCGAGCGGCTGACCAACGAGGCCACGCTGGCGCGGCTGGACGAGATGCGGATCGCGCTCTTCGCCATCGACGAGGCCCATTGCGTCAGCCAATGGGGGCACCACTTCCGCCCCGAGTATCGCGCCCTGCCGGTGCTCGCCGAACGCTTCCCGGAAGTGCCGCGGCTCGCCCTGACCGCCACCGCCGACCCGCGGACGGTGCTGGACATCCAGCGCCAGCTCCGGCTCGAGCAAAGCCCCCTCTTCCGTGCCAGCTTCGACCGGCCCAACATCCACATCGCCGCCCAGCCCCGCGAGCAGGAGCGCGCGCAGCTCCGTCGCTTCATCGCCACCGCCGGCGACGGCAGCGGCGCCGGGCTGATCTATTGCGGCACGCGGCGGAAGGCCGAGCAGACGGCGGATTGGCTGCGGCAGGACGGGCACGACGCCCTGGTGTTCCATGCCGGGCTCGAGCCGCGGGAGAAACGCGAGACCCACCGCCGCTTCGCCCGGGGCGATGCGGTCATCATGGCGGCGACCATCGCCTTCGGCATGGGCATCGACCGGCCCGATGTGCGCTACGTCGCCCATACCGACCTGCCGCGCAGCCCCGAGAGCTGGTACCAGGAGATCGGCCGCGCCGGACGCGACGGGCTGCCGGCCCGGGCCCTCCTCCTCTACGGCGCGGGCGACATCGCGCTGGCCCGTCACCGCATCGGCGAAAGCGGCGCCGCCGACGAGCAGAAACGGGTGGAGCGGCAGCGCCTCGACGCCATGGTGGGCATCGCCGAGGCCGCCACCTGCCGCCGGCAGATCCTGTTGCGCTGCTTCGGGGAGGCCGCGCCGGAAGCCTGCGGCCAGTGCGACATCTGCCAGGCCCCGCCACGGCTGTTCGACGGCACGGTGGCGGCGCAGAAGCTGCTCTCCGCCGTGCTGCGCACCGGCCGCCGCTTCGGCCTCGGCCATGTGGTCGATGTGCTGCAGGGCCGCAGCACCGCCAAGGTCACCCAGTTCGGGCACGACCAGCTGCCCACCTTCGGCGTCGGGCGGGACCTGCCGGAAGCCACCTGGCGGGGCGTCGCGCGGCAGCTCGTCGCGCAGGGCGTGCTCGATGTCGCGGTGGAGAATCACGGCGAGCTGGTGCCGACCGAGGCCGCCCGCCCCGTCCTGAAGGGCGAGGCCTCGATCATGCTCCGGGAGGAGCTGGTCCTGCCGCCGGCCGGCCGGCTGGCCACCAAGAGCCAGGCGGGCCCGGCCATGACGGCCGATCCCTGCTTCAGCGCGCTGCGCGACTGGCGCCGCCGGACCGCGACCGCCCAGGGCGTGCCGGCCTATGTCATTTTCCAGGACCGCACTCTGGCGGAGATCTCGGCGCTCCGCCCGGCCGATCTGGCCGCGCTCGGGACCATTCCCGGCGTCGGCGCCACCAAGCTGGAGCGCTACGGCAAGGCCGTTCTGGCGGTGTTGCGAGACTGCGAATGACTTGCAGATCGGTTTGCGAGCGTCTATCAATTGCAAATCGACAGCCGTGGTGCCTGCCTCATGTATGTCTGCATCTGCAATGGCCTCACCGACGCGCGGATCCGCTCCGCCATCGCCGAGGGCGCGCGCCGTCCGAAAGAGGTCTATGCCGCCTGCAATTGCAACGCGCAGTGCGGCTGCTGCACCGGCACCATGCTCTCCATCCTCCGCGATCAGCCCGCGGAACAATCCGCGCTGGGTGGCAACTGAGACCGTCTCTCAGTCTCATTCACAAGCAAAAACAACAACTTGACTGAGTTCATCGGATCGCTAAACCTCCGCGCCTGAAAGTTCCAGGCACGGAGTTCCGTCATGCTGCGCGATCCGAAGGTCATCGAGTATCTGAATACTCAGCTCACCAACGAGCTGACGGCCATCAACCAGTACTTCCTGCATGCCCGCATGCTGGACAACTGGGGCGTGACCAAGCTCGGCAAGCACGAATATGCCGAGTCCATCGAGGAGATGAAGCATGCGGATGACCTCATCAACCGCATTCTCTTTCTCGGCGGGCTGCCGAATGTGCAGCGCCTGAACCAGATCCTCATCGGCGAGAATGTCGAGGAGGTGCTGCGCTGCGACCAGAAGATCGAGGAGAAGGCGATCAACGACCTGCGCGATGGCATCGCCCATTGCGAGAGCGTGCGCGACTACGTCTCGCGCGATCTGCTGCTGCGCATCCTGGCGGATGAGGAGAAGCACGCCGACTTCCTGGAGACGCAGTTCGACCTGATCAAGCAGATCGGCCTGCCCAAGTACATCACGCTCAACAGCGACGCGGCGCCCGACCAGCACAAGGACTGACCCGGCACAGGACGGACCAGGCCGCGCCGCCCTCCGTCAGGCGGCGTAGACCAGATTGACGTCCTGGCCGAAGCGCTCGAAGGCCGCGCCGTAGACATGAATGGAGAGGGCCTCCTCTCCATCCAGATTGGCCAGCCGGTGCGCCGCGGCCGGGTCCGCCGCGCCATGGACGATGGCGCCCGGGCGGTGCAGCAGGCTCGCCGTCTGCGCCGGGTGCCCCTCCTCCACGCCGCGATAATATCCCTCCGTCAGCACGCCCCGGTGCACGCCGAAGCTGCACCATGTGCGGTGCGCATGGATCGGGCTCATCTGCCCCGGCCGCCAGCTCAGCGCGACGACGGCGTATCGCCCGTCCGGGTCGGCCTGCAGCAGATGCCGCGTATAGCCTTCCGGGCGCGAGGCGCAGTCCAGCCCGGCCAGCAGCAGCGGATCGTTCAGGAAGGGCCGCAGGGCCTCCGCGACACGGCGCGGGCGCCCGCCGGGATCGCCCGCGACGGCGGTTGCGATGTCGCGCAGCATGGCGCGCAGCGCGGATCCCTTGGAGATGTAGGACATGTCCGGCTCCCTCTCAGATGAACAGGGCGGAATCGGGTTCGATCAGCGCATCCAGCACCATCCGGCGTGAGGCCTCGACCTGCCCGCGCATGATGCGCGCCGCCTCCTCCGCATGACCCAGGGCCAGCGCCTCGATCAGCTGGTGGTGCTCATGCGCCATCTCCCCGGTGCGGTCGCGCCGCCGCAGGCCGAGGGCCAGCATCCGCGTGCTCTCGTCCAGCAGCCGGTCGACCTGCCGCGCCAGGCGCCCGTTGCCGGAGAGTTCGGCAATGGTGACGTGGAAGGCCTTGTTGGCGTCGAGGAAGGCATGCGTGCTGTCCTCATCCTCCGGCTGGTAGCCACAGGCGCAGACCGCATCGAGGCGACGCAGCAGCGCCGCGTCCACCCGCCCCGCCGCCCGCCGCGCCGCCTCCGGCTCCAGCAGCAGCCGCAGGCCGAAGACCTCGTGGATATCGCGGATGGTCACCAGCGAGACGATCCAGCCACGCCGCGGCACCGCCTGCACCAGCCCTTCCTCGGCCAGCCGCGCCAGGGCGGCGCGCACGGGCGCCTTGCCCAGTCCCAGCATCTGCGCCGCGCTCGCCTCGCTGAGGCTGGCGCCCGGCAGCAGGCGCGTGGTCAGGATCTCGCGGCGCAAGGCCGCCACCGCCTGCCCGGTCAGGGAGGCGGGCGGCTCAAGGGGCGGCAGAACACTCATCGCGGATCAATCCAAATGTCGCTGACATGTCAGTGACATTCGCACAAGGCGGCCGAGGGCCGCAAGGGTCGGGTGGACCTCTTAGCGCGCCCGCGCGATGCAGAATTCGACGATGCCCGCCAGTGCGCGCCGTTCCGCCCCCTCCGCGAAGGGCTCCAGGCCGGCGAGCGCCAGATCGCCATAATGGCGCGCCCGCGCGATGGTGTCCTCGATGGCGCGATGGCGTTGCATCAGGCCCAGGGCGTGGCGGAGATCGTCCTCGCCCTGCTCCCGCTGCTCCAGCACGCGGCGCCAGAAATCCTGCTCCGCGGCATCGCCCCGCGCGAAGGCGAGCAGCACGGGCAGGGTGATCTTGCCCTCGCGGAAGTCGTCGCCGACGGTCTTGCCCAGCCGCTCCTGCTGCGCCGAATAGTCCAGCGCGTCATCCACCAGCTGGAAGGCGATACCGAGGTTGCGGCCATAGCTCTCCAGCGCCGTCACCTCGTGGCGCGGCCGGTCGGCCACCACGGCGCCCACCTTGGTCGCGGCGGCGAAGAGCGCGGCGGTCTTGCCCTCGATCACCTCGAGATACTGCGCCTCGGTCGAGGCCGTGTCGTTCTGGATGACGAGCTGCAACACCTCGCCCTCGGCGATGGTGGCGGCCGCGCTGCACAGGATGTCGAGGATCTCGAGCGAGCCGTCGGCCACCATCAGCTGGAAGGCACGGGCGAAGAGGAAGTCCCCCACCAGCACGCTGGCCTTGTTGCCGAAGATGGCATTGGCGCTGGCCTGGCCGCGGCGCAGCTCGCTCTCGTCCACCACGTCGTCATGCAGCAGCGTGGCGGTGTGGATGAACTCGACGCAGGCGGCGAGGCCGATATGCCGCTCGCCCCGGTAGCCGCAGAGCCGCGCGGCGGCCAGGGTCAGCAGCGGACGCAGCCGCTTGCCCCCCGCGGCGATGAGATGCGCCGCCAGCTGCGGAATCAGATGCACCGGGCTCTGCATGCGCTCGACGATCAGCCGGTTGCACGCCTGCAGATCCTCGCCCACAAGCCCGACCAGCGCGGTCAGCGCATCCTCGCCATCCCGGGTCGCGGGCGTGACGGATGCCTCGGTACGGCTGCGCATCGGTGCGTCCGGAAAGTTCACGCGACCATTGACCTCTTCGCTGGGACGCGCACCATAGCTACGGGGATGGGGCCCAGCAAGGCACCGCCCCCCGCTGGCCCGTCGCCGGCCGGAAGCCCACGCCGCGGGAGCGGGATGCAACAGGGAGACCGTCGCCGTGCAGGTCCTGGCGGAGAGCCCCGATCCCGTTCGCCTGTCCTTCCTGGCGGCCCTGCTGCGCGATGCCGGCATCGAGGTTTTGGTGCTGGATGGCCATGTCAGCGCGCTGCATGGCGGCATCGGCGCCTTTCCCCGCCGCCTGGTTGTCGCTGACGACGCCTATGGCCGGGCCCGGCGGGTCCTGCGCGAGGCGGGCGAAGAGGTCGCGGACTGAGGCTCATGGATGCCGCCGACCTGACGCTGGATGGCCTGCTCGACGGCCGGGTCCGGCTGCGCCAGCCGCGCGGCGGGCTGCGCGCCGGGCTGGACGCGGTGTTGCTGGCCGCCGCCATCCCCGCGCGGCCCGGGGACATCGTGCTCGAGGGCGGTTGCGGCAGCGGCGCCGTTG
The DNA here is from genome assembly GCF_054073225.1 of Teichococcus aerofrigidensis. Taxonomy (NCBI): domain Bacteria; kingdom Pseudomonadati; phylum Pseudomonadota; class Alphaproteobacteria; order Acetobacterales; family Roseomonadaceae; genus Roseomonas; species Teichococcus aerofrigidensis. Next base: position 11,534 of record NZ_JBSXMU010000002.1, on the reverse strand, counting down.
CCCTCTGCCTGATGGCGCGCGTACCGGACATCACGGTCTACGCCATCGAGCGCGATCCGGACCTGGCCGGGCTGGCGCGGGACAATGCCGCCCTGAACGGCGTCGCGGAGCGCCTGACGGTGCTGACCGGCGATATCGCCGACCGCGCGCTGACGCGGGCCCTGCCGCCGGTGCATCACGCCATGGCCAACCCGCCCTACTGGCCCGCCGGCACGATCCCGCCCGGAGCCTTGCGAGCGGGCGCGACGCATAAGGCCATGGGGCCGGACCTCGCCGCCTGGGCCCAGGCGCTGGCACGGCCGCTTCGCCGCGACGGCAGCCTCACCCTGGTCCTGCCCGCCGAGCAGGCTCTCGCCGGGGCGGAGGCCCTGCGGGGCGCGCGGTGCGGGAGCCTGGCCTTGCTGCCGCTCTGGCCCCGCGCTGGTCAGGCCGCGCGGCGTGCGCTGGTCCAGGGCCGACGACTCGGCCGGGGACCGGACCGGATCCTGCCGGGGATCGCCTTGCATGAGGGTGACGGCTGGAGTCCCGCTGCCGAACGGTTGCTGAGAGATGCCTTACCCGTTACTTGGAGTTGATCGGAGAGCGCGGGGCTCCCGTCCTTTTTCGCGGTGAGGACTGTATGGATCATGCTTCCTCCGAGCTGACGCTCACCCCTGGCGGATCGGACGATCCAGACGCTCTGCTCGCGGTCGCCGACGCCCATCGCGCCCTCGGCGCCTGGGAGGAAGCCGCGGGGCTCTACGCCCGCGTGGTCACGCTGCGGCCGGATGCTTGGTCGCTGATCGTTCAGGAAGGGCATTGTCTGAAGGAGGCGGGGCGCGTCGCGGCGGCGCTGGAGCGCTACAAGGCGGCGCTGGAGCTGGCGCCCGAGGATGCGGATCTCCATCTGCAGCTCGGCCACGCGCTCAAGCTGCTCGGCCTCCGGCACGAGGCCGCCGAGGCCTATGCCCGCGCGCTTTCGCTGGACCCGGAGAATCCCGACGCCTGGCAGGAAGCCTCCGCCAGCGCCGAATGGCTGACCGAGGAGCCGCCCGCCCCGGCCTTGCCGGAGCCCGACGGACAGGCCGAGACCCTGTCGGATCAGGTCCATCAGCTCGCCTTCGATGTCACGGACGTGCTCGACTACTTCAATGGCGCGCGGACGCCGACCGGCATCCAGCGCGTCCAGATGAGCATTCTCGGCCGTGCCCTTGGCGAGCCGCTCCCCGAGGGGGTGGAGATCGCCCTCGTTTCCTACGATCCGGCGCAGCATTGCTGGCACGCTGTCGAGCCCGCGCGGTTCGCCACGCTCTGCGAACTGGCGGCCAGCGGATCCGACACCGAGGACCCGGACTGGACCCTGGCGCGGGACACGCTGCGCGAGGCCGTGGGACGCGCGCCCGCCCTCGCCTTCCCGGCGGGCACCCTGCTGGTCAATCTGGGCAATTCCTGGGGCTTTCCGGACTATTTCCGGGCGCTGCGCGAGATCCAGCGGCGCCATGGCGTGCGCTACGTCCCCTTCGTGCACGACTGCGTGCCCCTCGTCGTGCCGGAGCATTGCCTGCACACCATGGTGCAGGACTATGCCCGCTGGTTCAGCGCGCTGGGCCTGCACGCGCATGGCCTGCTCTGCAATTCGGAGAACACGCTGCGCGACGTGCGGCACCAGCTGCAGCGGCTGATGCCGGGGCTGGACCTGCCGGGGCAGGTCATCCGGCTGGATGGCGACCCGCGCGAGGCCATGCCGGCCCGTGGCGACACGGCGATGCCGGCGCTGCGTGTCCTGCGGCCCGGCGAGCCCTACGTTCTCTTCGTCGCCACCATCGAGAGCCGGAAGAACCACCTCCTGGTGTTCAGCGCCTGGCTGGCCCTTCTGCGGCAGTACGGCCCCGCCCGCGTGCCGCGCCTGGTCTGCGTCGGCAAAGCGGGGTGGCACGCGGAGGCGGCGCTCGCCCTGCTGCGCAACGCGCCGGAGCTTCAGCGGCACGTCGTGATCCTGTCGCGCATCTCCGACCTGGAGCTGGACGCGCTCTACGAGCACTGCCTCTTCTCGGTCTACAACAGCCACTACGAGGGTTGGGGACTGCCCATCACCGAGGCGCTGGCGCATGGCAAGGCGGTGCTCACCGCGGGCCATTCCGCCCTGACCGAGGCCGGCGGCGAGGCCGCCCTCTACTTCACGCCGCAGAGCCTGCCGGACCTCCAGTCGAAGCTGGAGGCGCTGATCTTCGATCCCGAGTTCCGCGCCGCGCAGGAGGAGAAGGCGCGCGAGAAGGGGCGCCCGCGCAGCTGGAGCGCCATCAAGGACCAGGTCCTCGACGCCACCCGCGGCCTGGCGCGCCAGCCCGGCCCGGAAGCTGGCCGGCGTGCCCCGATCGAGCTGGCGCGGCGCTATGCCGTCCGCCGCAGCATGCTGGACCGGCCGGACCTGCATCTGGCCAGCGCGGCGGCGACGCTCAGCGGGGCCGGCTGGCATGCGCTGTCGGAGGAGGGTGCCTGGGCCGGGAATGCGGCGGTGGGCCTGCGCCTTCCCCTGGCTCCGGCCGGCTCCGACGCGGCCCTGCGCCTCTATCTCGAGCTGAAGCCGGCCCCGGGATGCGGCCTGCCCGCCCTTCTCTGCGCCACCGGTGCCGTGACGCGGCGCTTCACCATCGAGCCCGGTCCCGGGGAGCAGGTCACGGTCATGCTGGACCTGCCGGAGACCCGCGATGGCGGCCTGCTGGAGGTGGAGTTCGAGACGGAGGCCGTGGCCGAGGACGGCCGCAGCTTCTGCCTGCTCGGCTTCATGATCTGCCGCGCCGACGACCTGGCCGCGCGCCTGGCCTATCTGGAGAGCCAGAGCCACACCCCGGCCCAGCCGGAGGCCTGAGGGGGGAAGGCGCCGGAGGCCGCGCCGTCAGGGGCGTCCGTGCCGCGCCAGGACCTCGCGCAGCGCGGTGAGGTCGATGGCCTCACCGCGCCGGCGGCGTCCGCTCAGCGGGTCGCGGCTCTCCACGGTCGTCGCCATCAGCAGGGAATTCAGCACCGCCTCCTCCACCGCCTCGGCCGCGCCCACGAAGAGGGGCGACATGCGCGCATTGGGCCAGTCCGGCACCCGCTCCTGACCGCGCCGCACCTCCGGATGGGTCGAGAAGGCGATGGCATAGTCGCCCGAGCCGTCGGAGAAGGCCGCGCCGGTGCGCGCCAGCCCGGCCATGGCGCGCAGCGCCAGGCGGGAGAGATTGCGGTCCGAGAGCGGCGCATCGGTCGCCAGCACCACCATGACCGAGCCATCGGCGTCACCACGATCGGCATGGTCGCGCAGATAGAAGCGGCCGAGTTCGCGCCCGACGGGCACGCCGTCCATCGTCAGGTTGCCGCCGTAGTTGCTCTGCACCAGCGCGCCCAGGGTGAAGCCGCCCAGCGCCCCGGGCAGCCGGCGCGAGGCGGTGCCGATGCCCCCCTTCCAGCCGAAGGCCAGGGTCCCCGTGCCCGCCCCCACGCTGCCTTCCGCGACCGGACCCTCGACGGCGCACTCCAGCGCGGCGAACACATCGGCAGCCGTGACGCCCCGGGCCCGGATATCGTTCAGCCGCCCGTCATTGGTCTCGCCCACCAGGGCGTTGACGGACAGGACGGCCTCGTTGCCCGGCTGACGCAGCGTCCAGTCCACCACGGCCTCCACGGCGCGCCCGACCGCGAGAGTATTGGTCAGCACGATCGGCGTCTCCAGCTCGCCAAGCTCGCGCAGCTGGGTCGCGCCCGCGAGCTTGCCGTAGCCATTCATCACCGACAGCCCGGCCGGAACGCGCTCCTGATAGAGATTGCCCCCGTGCGGCAGGATGGCGGTGACGCCGCTGCGGAGCCCGTCGCCCTCGATCCGCGTCACCTGCCCGACGCGCACACCGGTGCAGTCGGAGATGGCGTTGAGCGGCCCGGGCGGAAAGATGCCGGGCCGCAGCGGGGGGCTAATCCGGGGGGCCCCCAGGCCGAGATCGCGCGCCCGGCACCGCTCCGTCATCGCACCCTCAGCCGGCCAGGCTGGCGCGGATGGCCTGCAGCGCCGCATCCGCCTGGGCCACGTCGGGGCCGCCGGCCTGCGCCATGTCGGGGCGGCCGCCGCCGCCCTTGCCGCCGACCGCCGCGCTGCCGGCCCGCACCAGCGCCACGGCATCCGCGCGCCCCCGGGCCGCCTCGCCCACGCCCACCACGATGCTCGCCTTGCCCTCGGCCGTGGAGACCAGCGCCACGACATCGGCCGCGCCGGACTTCAGGATGGCATCGGCCAGGCCCTTCAGGTCGCGCGGCGGCACGTCGCCGAGGTTGCGGGCGGCGAGCCTGAGCCCGCCCACCTCCTCCGCCGCGGCGGCGCCGCCACCGGTGGCCAGCTGCTTGCGAAGCTCGGCGACATCACGCTCCAGCCGCCGCCGCTCCTCGGTGAGCGCCACGATCCGCGCCGGCAGCTCGGCCGGTGACACCTTCAGCGTCGCGGCCGCCTCGCGCAGGGTCTTCTCGGCCTGCTCCACGAGCGCGAGGGCGGTGGCGCCCGTCACCGCCTCGATGCGGCGGACGCCGGCGGAAACCCCGCCCTCGGAGACGATCTTGAACAGGCCGATATCACCGGTGCGCCGGACATGCGTGCCTCCGCAGAGCTCCAGCGAATAGACGCCGTGCCGGGCCGTGGCCTCCGGATCGTAACCCATGCCGACCACCCGCACCTCGTCGCCATACTTCTCGCCGAACAGGGCCATGGCGCCGGCCGCCACCGCCGCCTCGGGCGTCATCAGCCGTGTCACCACCTCGGCGTTCTCGCGGATGCGGCCATTCACCTCGGCCTCGACCCAGGCCAGGTCCTCCGGCCCGATCGGCGTCGGCTGGGACACGTCGAAGCGCAGGCGGTCCGGCGCGTTCAGGCTGCCCTTCTGCGCGACATGGTCGCCCAGGCGGCGGCGCAGCGCCTCGTGCAGCAGGTGGGTGGCGGAATGGTGGGCGCGAATGGCGCCGCGGCGCCCGTGCTCGACCTCGGCCACCACCGCCCGGCCCAGCTCCGCCTCTCCCGCCTCGACCGTGCCGAGATGCACGAAGAGGCCGAGCTTCTTCTGCGTGTCGCGCACGGCGATGCGCAGGCCATCCATGCCGGTGATGACGCCGCTGTCGCCCACCTGGCCGCCGCTCTCGGCATAGAAGGGCGTCTGGTTCAGCACCACCGCGACCTCGCTGCCCGGACCCGCGCGCCCGACGAGCCGGCCCTCGGACACCACCGCCAGGATCTCGCCCTCGGCCTTCTCGGTGGAATAGCCCAGGAACTCGGTGGCGCCGCCGAGCTGCTCCTTGAGGTCGAACCAGAGCGTCTCGGTGGCGGCCTCGCCGGAGCCGGCCCAGGCGGCGCGGGCGCGCTGCCTCTGCTCGGCCATCGCGGCCTCGAAGCCGGCCACGTCCACCGCCTTGCCCTCGCCGCGCAGCGCGTCCTGCGTCAAGTCGAGCGGGAAGCCGAAGGTGTCGTAGAGGCGGAAGGCGACATCGCCCGGCAGCGTGCCCTTCTCCCCCAGTCGTGCGCTTTCCTCCGCCAGCAGGCCGAGGCCGCGCTCCAGCAGGCTGCGGAAGCGCGTCTCCTCCAGCTTCAGCGTCTCGCCGATCAGCGCCTCCGCGCGGACCAGCTCGGGATAGGCGGCGCCCATCTGCCGCACCAGCACCGGCAGCAGGCGGTGCAGCAGCGGCTCCTTCGCGCCCATCAGATGGGCGTGGCGCATGGCGCGGCGCAGGATGCGGCGCAGCACGTAGCCGCGCCCCTCGTTCGACGGCATGACGCCATCGGCGATCAGGAAGGCGCCCGAGCGCAGATGATCGGCGACGACGCGGTGGCTGACCTTGAACGGCCCGTCCGCCGCCTGCCCGGTCAGCTCGGCGCTCGCCAGGATCAGGGCGCGGAAGGTGTCGGTGTCGTAGTTGTCGTGCTTGCCCTGCAGGATGGCGGCGAAGCGCTCCAGCCCCATGCCGGTGTCGATCGAGGGGCGCGGCAGCGGGTTTCGCGTCCCCGCCGGCTCCTCGAGATACTGCATGAAGACCAGGTTCCAGATCTCGATGAACCGGTCGCCGTCCTCGTCCGGGCTGCCGGGCGGCCCGCCGGGGATGGAGGGGCCGTGGTCGTAGAAGATCTCGGAGCAGGGGCCGCAGGGGCCGGTATCGCCCATGCGCCAGAAGTTGTCGCTGGTCGGGATGCGGATGATCCGCTCGTCGCCGAGCCCGGCGATCCTGCGCCACAGCGCCGCCGCATCCTCGTCCTCGGAGAAGACCGTGACCAGGAGCTTCTCCTTCGGCAGCGCGAAGTCGCGCGTCAGCAGGGTCCAGGCATGCTCGATGGCCTGTTCCTTGAAGTAGTCGCCGAAGGAGAAGTTCCCGAGCATCTCGAAGAAGGTGTGATGGCGGGCGGTGTAGCCGACATTGTCCAGGTCGTTGTGCTTGCCGCCGGCGCGCACGCATTTCTGCGCCGTGGTGGCGCGGCTGTAGGGGCGGCGCTCCTGTCCGGTGAAGACGTTCTTGAACTGCACCATGCCGCTGTTGGTGAACATCAGCGTCGGGTCGTTGCGCGGCACCAGGGGCGAGGAATCCACCACCGTGTGGCCATTGCGGGCGAAATAGTCGAGGAAGGTGGCCCGGATGTCGTTGCTGCTGGTCATCGTCCGCTGTGTCGCCCGCTCTTGGCCCCGCCGGGGGAGGTTTGGTCGGAGGAAAAATGCCTGCTGACGTAGCGCGGCGGGCGGATGGTGGGAAGGCCCGCGCGCCGCGCCCTATATAATGCCGACGATGCCCACCTCCCCCGGTCCTTCCCCTGGTTCCCCGCCGGGCCTGTTCGACGACCAGGCTCCCCGCCCCCTGGTCGATCGTCCCCTGGCCGACCGCCTGCGCCCCGCCAGCCTGACGGAGGTGACCGGCCAGGACCACCTGCTCGGCCCCCAGGGACCGCTGGCCCGGATGGTGGCGGCGCGCGCCATCGCCTCGATGGTCCTCTGGGGCCCGCCCGGCACGGGCAAGACCACCATCGCGCGCCTGCTGGCCGGCGCGACCGATCTCCACTTCGAGGCGGTCTCCGCCATCCAGGGCGGCGTCGCCGACCTCCGCCGGGTCTTCGAGGCGGCGCGGGCCCGGCGCGCCGGCGGGCGCGGCACGCTGCTCTTCGTGGACGAGATCCACCGCTTCAACCGCGCCCAGCAGGACGCCTTCCTGCCCTATATCGAGGACGGCACCATCACCCTGGTCGGCGCGACGACGGAGAACCCCTCCTTCGAGCTGAACGGCGCCATCCTCTCCCGCGTCCGCGTCTTCATCCTCAACGCCCTGGGGGCGGAGGCGCTGGGCCTGTTGCTGCAGCGGGCGGAGGCGCATCTCGGCCGCGCCCTGCCCCTCGTCCCCGAGGCGCGGCAGGCGCTGATCGACATGGCCGGCGGCGATGGCCGCTACATGCTGAACATGGCCGAGCAGATCTTCGTGCTGGCGGAGGGCGAGAACCTCACGGTGGAGGATATGGGCCAGCTTCTGCAGCGGCGCATGCCCAGCCACGACAAGGCCGGCGACGGGCATTACGACCTGCTCAGCGCCTTCCACAAGTCGCTGCGTGGCTCCGACCCCCATGCCGCGCTCTACTACGCCGCCCGCATGGTGCATGCCGGCGAGGCGCCCGAGGCGGTGTTCCGCCGCCTCGCCTGCGCCGCCTCGGAGGATATCGGCATGGCCGATCCCCAGGCCATGGTGCAGGTCCTCACCGCCTGGCAGGCCTTCGAGCGCATCGGCTGGCCGGAGGGGCGGCTCTTCCTGGCCCAGGCGATCAACTATGTGGCGACCGCGCCGAAATCGAACGCCAGCTACCTGGGCTGGGAGTCCGCCATGGCGGCGGCGAAGCGCAGCGGCCACCTGGCGCCGCCGATGCGCATCCTGAACGCCCCGACCCGGCTGATGAAGGAGATGGGCCGCCACGCCGGCTACCGCTACGACCACGATTACCCCGACGCCTATGCCGGCCAGGACTTCCTGCCGGAGGCGCTCGGAGAGGCCGCCTTCTATGCGCCGAACGAACGTGGCTTCGAGCGCGACGTGAAGCGGCGGCTGGACTACTGGGCCGGCCTGAAGGCGCGCCGCCGCCCGCCCGACTGAGGTCCGGCGTGGCGCTGTCCTCCGCGGCTGGCGCCGGCCGTGCCGGGCTGGCAGGATCGCGCGCGCAAGGCAGGAGGGCCCGCATGTCCGCCGCACCGGAAGACGCCACCTGGTACACCGGCCCGGCGGGCGGGGCGCTCGACCCTGGCTCCGGGCGGGAGAAGCCGCATCCGCCGTTGCCCGCGGGCTGACGCCGCGTGACGCCCTTCACCCCGTCGTTGCTGGCGCTGGTGGCCCTGGGGGGCGCGGCGGGCTCGCTGCTCCGCTACGCCGCCGGCATCTGGTTCGCCCGCTGGTTCGGGGTCTTCCTGCCCTGGGGCACGCTGGCGGTGAACGTCGCCGGCAGCGCCGTGATCGGCCTGCTCGGCGGGTTGATGCTGGCGGGCGTCCATCTCTCGCCCGAGAGCCGCGCCCTCGTCATCACCGGCCTGCTCGGCGGCTTCACCACCTTCTCCGCCTTCTCGCTGGATGTCGGCACGCTGGCGCTGCGCTCGCCCGCCCTCGGCGCCGGCTACCTGGCGCTGACGCTGGCGGGCGGCCTCGGGGCCTTCGCCATGACCTTCGGCCTGGGCCATGCACTTGGCCGTGCCCTGGCGGGCTGACGTTTTTCACCATGCCGCAGGCGAACGGCCCGCCATGGACCTCGCTCCTCCGACCGGTGCGGAGGGGGAGGCATCGTCGCGACCCGGGAAAGCGCGGCGGCTTTCATCCCCTGGGCCTCAATGGGTGTATTTTCCTTTACTTCGCCGATGCTGCCGCCTTATCCTCACGGCCATCGCCAGGCAGTTCCGCGCCTACCCACCGGCCGGGCCAGAGGAGGAGCACGCCCTCATGGACCTGCACGCGGAAGTGGCTGGGCCGGCCCAATGCCTCGACCACCGATGCGGGCAACGTGAGCTGGTTCTTGCTGGTCAGTTTCGCCATCCGCATCGGACGCTCCCAGGGCCGGTAAGGAAGTAAGGGAATAAGGAATTTATTCCTTTTCGTCAAGCGGAATTGGCTCGACGCCGCCCTGGCCGGCGGCTACTTCCCGCCCATGACCATCCAGCACCGCACCGTGCACGCGGCGGACGCCGATTCCCGGCTGGACCGCTGGTTCCGCCGCCATTTCCCGCAGCTCACCCAGGGCGCGTTGCAGAAGCTGCTGCGCACCGGACAGATCCGCGTGGACGGCAAGCGCGCCGAGGCCAATACCCGTCTCGAGCGCGGACAGGAGATCCGCATCCCTCCCCTGCCCGAGGGTCCCGCGCCGGAGGCGGCGCCGCGCGAGCGGGGGGTCAGCGAGGCGGATGCGCGCCTGCTGGAGACGATGATTCTCTACCGCGACGACAGCGTCATCGCCCTGAACAAGCCGCACGGCCTGCCGGTGCAGGGCGGCCCGAACATCCGGCGGCACCTGGACGGAATGCTGGACGCGCTGCGCTTCGGCCATGAGGAGCGGCCGCGGCTGGTGCACCGGCTGGACCGCGACACCTCCGGCGTCATCCTGCTGGCGCGCGACCCTCGCGCGGCCGGCCGGCTCGCCGCCGCCTTCCGGGGGCGGGACGCGGAGAAGACCTACTGGGCGATCGTGGTCGGGCAGCCGCAATATCAGGCCGGGCGCATCGACATGCCGCTGGCCAAGCTCGGCGGCCCGCATGGCGAGCGCACCGCCCCGGCGGAGGGCCGGGAGGGCGCGCATGCCATCACCGAGTTCAGCACGGTGGACGTGGCGCGGCGGCATGCCACCTGGCTGGAACTCCGGCCGCTGACCGGTCGCACCCACCAGCTCCGCGTGCACTGCGCCGCGGCGCTGGAATGCCCGATCCTGGGCGATGGCAAGTATGGCGGCCAGGCCGCGCATCTGGACAATCTCTCGCACAGCCTGCACTTGCACGCCCGCGCCATCCGCGTGCCGCATCCCGAGGGCGGCACGCTGGAGGTCACGGCGCCGCTGCCGCCGCACATGCTGGAGAGCTTCGAGACGCTGGGCTTCGAGAAGCCGCGCACGCCGCAGCCCCGGCGGCAGGGCTGAGTCATGGCCCGCCGCCTCCTGATCGTCGCGGGCGCCGGCCTCGTCGCCGCGCCGCTGCTCGTCTGGGGCGCGGCGCAATGGCTGCTGCGGGATTCGGTGCTGCGCCCGCGCGTCATCGCCGCCGTGGAGCAGGCGACCGGGCGGAGGCTGACCCTCGGCGGGCCGGTGGGCGTGAAGCTCTCGCTGCTGCCGACGGTGACGCTGGAAGGCGTTTCGCTGGCCAATGCGCCAGGTGGCAGCCGGCCGGAGATGCTGACCGCCCGGCGCATGGAGGCGCGGCTGGCGCTGCTGCCGCTGCTCTCGCGGCAGCTGGCCTTCGAGCGCATCCGCCTCGTCGAGCCGGATGTGCTGCTGGAGGTCGACGCGGCGGGCGAGGGCAACTGGCGCCTCCGGCCACCGCCTCCCCCCGCCGCCGACGCGCCCGGGCCCGCACCCGCGGCGCAGGACGGCCGGGCCGCGCGGCCGCTGGCCTTCTCGGTCTCGGAGATCCTCATCGAGGGCGGCCGGCTCACTTGGCATGACGCGCGCGGCGGGGGGCACGAGACGCTGGAGATCCGCGACCTCGCCCTGACCGCGCCGGAGCCGGCATCGCCGCTGGGCCTGCGCGGACAGCTGGCGCTGCGGGGCGTCGAGATCGCCGTGGAAGGCACGACCGGCCCCTTGCCGCGCCTCACGGGTGCCAGCGCCGAGCCGGCGGACTGGCCGCTCGAACTGACCGCGACATCGCCAGGCCTGCGCCTGCAGGTTCAGGGCAGCCTGTCCCGGCCGGAGGCGCTGGCGGGCTGGCGCCTGCAGGTCGAGGCCTCGGCCGATCGGCTGGGGCGGCTGTCGCCTTTCCTGTCGCCCGCGCAGCCCTGGCCCGCGGCGCTGGAAGGTCTCGCCGTGCAGGCCTCGCTGAGCGATGCGGGGCCGGGGCGGCCGCCGCACCTGCTTGGCCTCTCCGCCAGCCTTGCCGGCGGCGCGATGGCCCCCCTGGCGCCCGATCTGGTGCTGGGCGCCGGCAGCCTCCGCTTCACCGATGGCGAAGGGCCCGGTGAGGCCAGCCTGTCCGGTCAGTGGCGCGGCCTGGCCTGGCAGGGCGAGGCCCGCCTTCCCCCTCTGGCCGCCCTGGCGGCGCCGGGCCCCTGGCCGCTCGAGGCCACGCTGCGGGCCGCGGGGCTGGAGGCGCGGCTGCAGGGGGCGCTCAGCGGCACCGCCCCGCTCGGCGCCCGAGGCCGGTTCGAGGGCCGTGGGGCGGACACGGCGCCGCTCCTCACCGCCCTGGGCCTGCCCGGGCCGCGCCTGACCGAGGCCCATCTCGCCACGGCCTTCGACTGGTCCGGCGGCACGGCGCTGTCGCTCGAGGATCTGCGATTGTCGTCGCGGGAAGCCTCCCTTGGCGGCACGCTGCGCTGGCAGGCGGGCGCGGCGCGTC